>JAKAPY010000016.1:4204-17172 GCA_021811925.1 Thermoplasmata archaeon
TCCGATCTGCCGTGTATGAATATAATGGATGCGAAAAAGAATCAGCAAACCTTAATTAACAAGGATAATTAGAAACCAGAGGCATTTGAAATGACAGAACTTAAAGTTGGCGACAGGGCCCCGGACTTCACCCTGCCAAAGTCAAAGGACGCGAAAGTATCGCTTAAGGATCTCACCGCATCGGGCAACGTTGTTGTAGCGTTCTACCCCGGCGATTTTACAGCGGTGTGCACCAATGAGCTGTGCACTTTCAGGGACGGGCTGAGCGAATTCGAAAAGCTCAGCGCAAAGGTAGTGGCGATAAGCGGAGACAGCTACTTCACACACGATGCGTTCAGCAAGGCGAACCACTTCAACTTCGATCTGCTCAGCGACTACAGCCACGAGGTGGCGAAACTGTACGGAGTCAGTTACAGTGAATTCCTCGGACTCCACGGTGTGGCAAAGAGGTCCGTGTTCATAGTGGACAGGAATGGAGTGATACGGTACAAGTGGGTAACAGAAAATGCAGGCGTGCTTCCCGACATGCAGCAGCTCAAGAAGGAATTGAGTTCTATAAAATGAAGCGTCAGCCGGATACAGGCCTACGGCCGTCCGGGACGATCCGCCAAACGCTTTATAGAAACCATTTATTCTCATTTATTCTCGCGATGATACGCCCAGCGGCGTCACGCAGTATGGCAAGATCGTGGGATATCAGTAGCCCCTGAATCCCTTGGCAATCACATATATCTCGGAACTCTGCTTCCTGCTTGCGGGCGGCTTGGAAAGCCTTACGGTGAGAAAAACAGACTGAAGCTCATCGAGCAGCTGCCGTGTCATGTCGCCTTCGAACAGTTTTGCGACCAGGGAGCCGCCCTTCTTCAGGAGGGAGGACGCGAGCCTGGCAGACATCTTCACAAGCTCAACAGAGCGGGCATGGTCGAGCGAATAGTTGCCGCTTATATCAGGCGACATGTCGGAGAATATGACATCCACCCTCCCGCCGGTTTTCTCAAGCAGCATGCCAGTTGTTTCCGGGGATGTAACGTCACCCTTGAGAAGCGTTACTCCGTCCATGGGTCTGATTGTGGACAGGTCGATGCCGCAGACGCTTCCACGCGGCCCTACTATCTGCGACTCCACCTGCAGCCAGCCACCCGGCGCTGCGCCAAGATCAAGGCAGCTCATCCCTTCGGAGAGTATGTGGAACTTTTCCTGCAGCTGAAGCAGCTTGTAGGCTGCCCTGCTCCTGTAGCTTTCACTTTTGGCCTTCAGGTAATAATGCTCCCGCTTCTTGTCCTTCATCCAGCGTTTCGTCAACTTCTCTTCGGTGCTGAACACCATGTAGCTGATAAAATAAACTTTCGGGAGCAGAGCTCAGACCCTGTTACGGACTGCGGGGGCAGACGAAGAATCACCCTTCCTGGCAAACACATGTCTTGCGGTGAGAGACAGCGAGAAAACAGCAGTGAGCGCCAGTGAGAACGCGAGGAGGACAGCCGGGTCGGCAGGCGATCCCTTCAGAGCACTGGTAAAGTCGCCGGAAGTAAGCAGACCGGTCGCATAAGACACGACTGAGCCCAGCAGCGACAGCAGTGAAAAGAGCACCATCGGAAAAGCCCTTGAGGCGGAGAAGAGTATTGTCGTCTTCGCCAGAAGCACGCAGCCTCCAGCCATGGATGCCATGACTATAAGCAGATAATTGGCAAGGATGAGCTGCAGGAAAGGGATGGATGGAAGCCTGGAAACAGGCAGGAAAGATTCGAGCAGGGACAGTGCAATTAGAGAAAAGCCGGAAGCATAGCCATTGACTATCTCCGATTTGCCAGTGATCAGCAAGTGCCCAATTCTCTTCGCCCGCTGCACATCAAATCGAGCCTTCAGGAGGTTATTTCAAGCTTGTTGGCAGAATATCCATCTCTGCAACTCACTGGCAATTCCTGCAGATGAAGGGATGGAAAGTTTTATTCGAGGTTGCCCCTTGGAATCGGCACAGTGCTGAAGTGCGGTAATCCCATTGAAAAAGGTTCTATTTGTGGACATAGGCGGCGTATGCTGCGACAACCCGTGGGCTGTGCTGTCTGAGAAGCTCGATGCAAGGTTTGGCATTTCGTCAGGGAGCACGCTGCCTGTCTTCGTCAGGGAATCTGTGGACCTGGACATCGGGAGGACAAACTTCAGGCAGTTCTACGAACGGACAATCACAGAACTGGGCATTCCGCTCGGTCTCGAGGAATTTATTGGGATGCACGATGACAGCCTCTCGCTGAAGAAGGAAGTCTGCGCGCTGCTCTACGAGGTCAGGAAAGGGACGGGGATAAAGCTCGTGGCGCTGAGCAACATGCCGGAACACACCTGGGCAGTTCTCGAAAGAAGATATTCAATGGCGGACATGTTCGATGATTCCGTCCTCTCCTATACCTACTCGGTTATCAAGCCCGATCCGGCAATATTCGACATAGCGCTCAGGAAGGCAAACATCGATGCGGAAGAGGCCCTTTTTGTTGACGACAGGAAGGAAAATGTTGAGGCTGCGGGGAGAATCGGAATAAAGTCTATTCTCTTTACCTCTCCGGGTCAGCTTAGGAGGGACCTTTCGATGGGCGGCCTCGTCCCGTTCCCCCTGACAAACATCAAAGGATTTATCGGCCGCACGTCTTTAGCCAGGACGATGAAGGGCGACGGAATCACATACGCGGCCTCCGGCGTTGACATAGACCTGAAGTCACAGTTCATAGACAGGCTGGTGGCCGAGCTCAGGTTCAGGAGAAAAGGGGAAGGGAAACCCGTCGGTGTCGGCCATTTCACATCCACCATACCGTTCGGAAAGAGCATCCTGACACTCGGTACCGACGGCGTAGGCTCAAAGCTGCTGGTTGCAAAGCAGATGAACAGATGGGACACCGTGGGCATAGACTGCGTCGCGATGAATGTCAATGATACAATATGCGTCGGGGCGGAACCCATTGCTCTTGTTGACTACATTGCCCTCCCCTTTCCGGACACGCGGATTGCGTCCGAAATAGGGAAGGGACTCAACAAGGGAGCGTCTCTTTCGAATGCGGATATCGTAGGCGGCGAGGTAGCAGTGCTCAAGGACATGGTGAGCGACGTGGACATCTCGGCGAGTTGTCTCGGTGTGGTGGAGAAGAAAAAGCTCATCACAGGAAATGCAATCAGGGAGGGAGACGAGATCGTGGGGATTGCAAGCAGCGGACTGCACTCAAACGGGTACACGCTTGTCAGGAAGCTGCTCTCGGAGACAGGCACCTGGCTGGAAGCGAAGTTTGGCTCAGGGACCCTGGGCAAGGAACTGCTCAGGCCGACCGAAATATATGTTAAGCCCGTCCTTGAAGTATTGAAAATGCACAACGTCACTGGGCTTGCAAACGTGACAGGTGGAGGTTTCAGGAACATTCTCAGGCTGAAGAGAAATGTGAGGTTCCTGATAGACAGCCTCCCGCGTGTTCCGCGGATTTTCAAGTTCCTTTCAGAGCTTGGAGGAATAAGCGACGAGGAAATGTTCCAGACATTCAACATGGGCACAGGCTTCGTTGTAGTCGCCCGCAGGGGAGAGGCAGAAGACATCTGCCGCACACTCGGGAGGAATGGCAGGAAGGCATACGTCATAGGCAGCGTTCAGCAGGGCGACGGCGTCGAGCTTGAGCAATACGGCGTGAGTTACAAGAAATATTGAGAGCAGGAGGATATCTGCTTGAAGAAAGGCGATCTGCTTGTCATCGGCAGGATCTACACAGGCAGGCGGTACGTCGGCTGCGTTGTTGTGAAGGACGGAATGATTGCATTCTCGGGAAGCAGGGAGTCGGCGGAAAAGGAGTGGGAATGCGCCCGCAGGATCGAATGCGAGGGAGTGGTAATTCCCGGACTGATTGACTCGCACATGCACCTCGCGGCTACGGGGCAGCAGCTGATTGGCGTGGACCTCAAGGGGTGCAGGAGCATATCCGAGATGACCGGCAGGGTATCGGTGCATGTCATGGAACAGGGGTTTGCTGTCGAAGGCGGATGGGACCAAGAACTCTTTTCGGAAGGCAGATATCCGACTGCTGCGGATCTCGACAGGATCTCTGCCGACAGGCCGATCATACTCTACAGATTCTGCTCGCACGCGGCAGTCGTCAACACGCAAGTGCTGAAACTCGCAGGTGTAACAGCTGAAACGCCTGATCCGCAGGGAGGGATAATAGGCAGGGACGGGAGCGGAAAGCCGGACGGCATGTTTTTCGACAGAGCGATTGAAAAGCACATCTACCCGGTGGAGGCGGCACTGACT
Organism: Thermoplasmata archaeon; assembly: GCA_021811925.1. Classification (GTDB taxonomy): domain Archaea; phylum Thermoplasmatota; class Thermoplasmata; order Sysuiplasmatales; family Sysuiplasmataceae; genus JAJZXY01. The sequence continues at coordinate 8,481 of JAKAPY010000016.1, forward strand.
TCATCCACCCTTGAAAAGGCGGTGGAAAGGGCAGCCGAATACGCCGTCGGGAGGGGACTGACGACCCTCGTAGCCATGAATGCCGATTTGAGCGAGGTGGAGGCAATCAGGAAGGCGGTCGAAAGAAGGAGCGTGAAATGCAGGGTCAGGATATTCCTTTCCAGGGATGCGTTCGAAAGCCCAGGAGGTATTCCGCGTTTCGCGGATGCGGGGCTTGTCCGCATAGCCGGCCTGAAGCTTTTCGCGGACGGTGCCTTCGGCGCGCACACCGCCCTGCTTTCCGCGCCGTACAGCGATATGGAAACATGCGGCCTGCCGCTCATGCCTGGGGAGGAGATGGAGAAGTACATGAACGAGGCTGCACGGAAGGGGCTGATTGTTGCCGTGCATGCGATAGGGGACAAGGCCGCCGAGGTTGCGCTTTCAGCGGCCTCAAGGGCCGGGCTGACAGCCCCCAAGGTGAGGCTCGAGCATGCGGCACTGACGCCTGAGAATGTTCTTCTCATGCTCTCCAAGGTAAGGCCGGCGCTTGCAGTCCAGCCGCACTTTCTCGTGGGTGACTGGTGGCTTGGTAAAAGGCTTGGGGAAAGGTGCAGCAGCTGCTACCTTTTCAGCACGTACATGAGCATGGGACTGATAGTTGCCGGCTCAAGCGACTCGCCCGTGGAGCCGCTAGATCCGTGGACTGGAATGCATGCCGCAATGGACAGGGGCGCCAGTTCATCCGTCGAGATGGCCAGGCTCACGGCTTCCGAGGCGATTGACGCGCATGAAGCGCTGTCAATGTACATGGTGAATGGCGGATACGCTGCAGGCGAAGGCGACCGGCTGGGGTCGCTGGAGCAGGGTGCCTACGCGGATGCCGTATTCCTTGAAAACAGGGAACTCGATCTGGCGACCGTGGAGAATCCCGAAATACTTGCAACAATGGTCGGCGGGAAGTTTGTATACTCAAGCGGCGACAGGCTGAAGTGACTCAGGGACGGACTTTCCTGTATATCATGACAGGGCATGGTGAATTCTTCATAAGGTACTCGAATGCGCCGCCGGAATAGAACGGGAGCGCGGACCTCGATATGTTTGAGGATATGAGCACAAGCGAGTACTTTTCCTTGGCGAGCTCGTTCAGGATCGCATCCGCCACCTTTGTCCCGTAGTACACTTTTGCGAAAGTCCTGTACTCGCCAGCGCCCGCCTGGTTGCGCTGAGCCTCCTTCCTTACGGTGCCGTCAGGCATCCTGTACTGTATTATCGGAAGGCCCCCGAGTTCGTCGGAGAGCGTCTTTGCGATCTTCAGTACTTCCCTTCCCTCGGCGTCACCCTTTATTGCAACAAGCATCTTGCCTCTCTGCCTGGAAGGCATTGCAAGCGTCAGCTTGTTGAGCATCATTACGCTGCAGGTTGCGTTCCGGACAATGCTCCTTGTCTTGCTTCCGAACCTGAAGCTCCTCTTCCCTTCGTGCGGATTGATTACAAACATCAGCAGGCCTATGTCCTTCTGCCCGGTCTCCTCCAGTATGCAGTTGACGATGGACTTCGAGTTCTTGACCTCGGGCGTCACATTGACCTCGTTTGCGTATCCTGCCTCGACGGCTGCAATGGAAATCCTGGTGCTCTTCTTCCACTTGTCTATGACTTCCAGCGGGAAGGTGGTGTCTATCACATTCAGCGTCACAATGTTTCCGCCCGGGGCAAGAAGCTTCTTCGCGAGCGGCACCATGAACTGGGCCGTTTCCCTCGAGTCCGTCGGAATCAGTATCTTCGGGAATTTGAGCCTGCCTGCAGCTGTCCCATGCGGATCCAGCACCGAGTCCTGTCCTGCCGATTCTTTCATCTGTGATACCACGCTAGATTTTCTTGATAATTCAACTTAACTGGGCTTCCAGCACATAAGCAGTTCAAGTGATCATCCCCTTGCTCAAAAGCACATTGTGCAGCGCTATGTCGAGCGTCACGACGTTCACGTATGTGCTGCCAATGAAACCGAAGAGTGGATATGTCGTGTACTCACCCACCAGCTTCTGCAGGTAGCTGACGTTGAGGTGCGTGTAGAATGCTACTCTCGTCAGCTGGAAATCGGCGAAACCGACAGATATGTCCGGATCGAACCCGGACGCCGAAGGCTCAACACCGTTGGCCGGTACCTGGGTGCCGTTCGGGACCATCCCCGTCCTGATAAGGAATTCGGTGTAGTTCTTTGTCTGGTTGTAGAACTGCTGTGTGGCAATGCCAAGCGCCGAGCCGCCTGAGCCGTTGGAGCTGTTGTATCCGACGGATGAGACGCGCGGCCAGAAATAGTACGGGGCGGAGAAATTCTCACCTATGAACTTGGACGCTATGACTGTCCCGTTCTGGCTTATCAGGCTCCCGTCCGCCTGGTAGCCGAGGCCTATGCCGTGCGCCACAACCCCGACAAAGCCGGGGTAGGCAAAGCCGAGGAGGACAAAGAAGAGGAGAGACATCACTACCACGGCCCTCAGGTGGGATGTGAGTTTCTGCCTTTCAGACATAGAACACCCCCAGCAGCATGGCAATCAGTTTTATCCCTATGAATGCCGAAATGAGCCCGCCCACGCCGTACAGGAGCATGTTCCTCCTGAGCAGGGTGGGTGCATCAGTTGCCTGGAACCTGGCGCCGCGCATCGACACGGGTATGAGTAACGGTATTATTATCGCGTTGAAAATAAGCGTGGAAAGGATGGCAACGGTGGCAGGGTAGATATGGAGTATGTTCAATGCGCCGAGCGAGGGAATGAAGTATGAGAACATCGCAGGTATGATTGCGAAATATTTCGCAACGTCGTTCGTTATGCTGAATGTTGTGAGCGCCCCCCTTGTTATGAGGAGCTGCTTGCCGAGCGCAACTATCTCTATGAGCTTGGTCGGATCGGAATCGAGGTCGACCATGTTTGCAGCGTCCTTCGCCACCGCTGTCCCTGAGTTCATCGCAAGGCCTACATCCGCCTGGGCAAGCGCGGGCGCGTCGTTGGAACCGTCGCCTGTCATTGCAATCAGGTGGTTCTTCCCCTGCTCCCTGACTATTATCTCCATCTTGTCCTTCGGCGTCGCCTCCGCCCTGAATTCGTCAACGCCCACCTTCTTCGCGATGCTCTGTGCGGTGAGGAAATTGTCGCCTGTCACCATTATGGTCCGGATGCCCATGTTCTTGAGCTCGCTTATCCTTGCATCTATTCCGGGCTTGATTATATCCTGCAGTATGATGAGTCCTTCTATCTCGCCGTTCTTTGTGAGAAGAAGCGGTGTCGAGCCCTCCATTGATGCGTCGTGAATCTCCCTCCTTATTTCGGCAGGTATGTGCGTTCCAGCCCTCTCCATCGCGTCTGCCGAGCCCTTCCTTATTTTCGTCCCGTCGGGGGCATCGGCGCCGCTCATCCTTGTCTCGGCAGTGAACCGGATCGGTTTCAGGTCCGAAATTACCTGCTTGTCCGCACGTGCCCCCCTGGCGTAGGCGAGCCGCATTGTCGACACACCCTCAGGAGTGGTGTCGAGAGCGGACGAAAGGTATGCTGACTGAAGAACCTCATTCTCATCCTTGCCCGGGGCTGCTATGATCTTTGTTGCAACCCTATTGCCTATGGTGATTGTGCCTGTCTTGTCAAGAAGAAGGACATCGAGGTCACCCGCCGTCTCGACCGCCTTCCCGCTCTTTGCAATGACATTGTACCTGACGACCCTGTTCACGCCCGCTATCCTTATTGAGGGGAGCAGGGCGCCGATTGTTGTGGGCATCAGGCAAATCAGCAGGGCGATCAGGGCACCTATGTCCACAGAGAACCGGAAGAACTGTGAAATGGGTATGAGTGTTGAAATCACCACGATAAGCATCATGCTCAGGGAGATAAGGAGCTGGCTTAGCGCAATTTCGTTCTGTGTCTTCTGCCTGTTTGCCCCCTCCACCAGGTTTATCATCTGGTCGAGGAAAGTGCTGCCGGGATCGTTGCTCACCCTGGCTTTTGCCTCGCCCGAAAGGACTATCGTGCCGCCGAGGAGCGAATCCTTGTCACCGCCTGTCTCCTTCACCTGCGGCTCGGACTCGCCCGTCATCATTGACTCGTTGACAACGAGTGCACCCTCAACCACCTGGCAGTCTATGGGAACAGTGTCCCCTTCCTTGAGCGCGATAGTGTCCCCCTTCCTGAGCTCGCTGCTCTTTGTCGTTACAACAGAACCCGAGCCAGTGACTTTCATTGCATCTGTTTCCGAGCGCAGGCCCTTCAGGGATTCGGCATTTGCCTTCCCCTGGGCATCCGCGAGGGACTCCGATAAGTTGGCGAACCAGAGTGTGAAGAAAAGAATGAGCGTTATCTCAAGATAGTAGTAGAAATCGTAACCTCTTCCGAGCAGCCCTTCGAACAGGGATGGCATGAAGGTTATCAGTGCGGCGAGTATCGTGCTCAGATAGACAACAAACATCACCGGATTGTGGACGGCCTTCGCAGGATTAAAACCGGTGAAGGAGCCGACAATGGCATCCTTCCTGTACTTTCTGGCAAGCCCCTTGGCATCACTCAGCATCTTATCCCCCCAGGAAGCCGGCAAGCGGCCCAAGCGCAAGCACTGGCAGGAAAAGGAGCGCGCTCAGCACAATGATGAATGCAAAGAGGAAAACGGCGAATATCGGGTCATCGACAAGCGCTGCGCTTTTCGTCTGTGCCAGCGGTTTTGTGTTGGCTAGAACACCCGCGATTGCGAATGCTATTATTATGGGCCCGAACCGGCCGATCAGCATCACAAGCGCTTCCGCAGCGTAAAAGTAATTCGTATTTTGCGGAGCCAGCAGATATCCGAATGCGGAGCCGTTGTTTGCCGCGGCACTTGTGAATTCGTACAGGAGCGCGGTGAACGATTCGTTTGGCGGCAGGCCTATGAAGCCTGCATAGCCGGACATCACCGAAATGGCAACTGGGGCCAGGATAATTACAGGGTGGATAAGTATGAAGAGTACTGAATATCTCATGACACCCGTTGAAATCTTCTTGCCAAGGAATTCGGGCGTCCTGCCAACCATGAGGCCCGAAATGAACACCGCCAGTATGACATAGATAAGAAGGTTCATCAGGCCCGTTCCGACGCCGCCAGGGGAACCCTGCACTTCCATTCCAAACATTGCGCTTGCCACCGACAGAGGGCTCATCTGGTTTATCATCACCATTGGACCCCCTGTCTGCGTGTACGTGTTCAGTATCAGGCTGAAAGTCGACTCTGTGATGGAAAATCTCGTCTCCTTCCCGGCCCAGTTTCCGACGGACTGGTTTATCGGTAGGCCCATGAGCAGCTGGTTTGGGGTTGTCTCGGCAAACAGCGCTACTGCAAGGCCCGCAAGGAAGAGGGCCATGGTAACCGCAACCAGAAGGCGACCATGTTTCGGGTCTCTGGCCATGTTACCGTATGTGAAGATGAGTCCGAAGGGGATTGCCGCCTCCGTGATCATCTGCAGGTATGCGGCTGCGGGACCGGGATTTTCAAAGGGGTACGAAGAATCTGCGCCAAAATAACCTCCTCCGTTTGTCCCCAGGAACTTTATCGCCTCCAGGCTTGCAACGGGACCCCTGAAAATGGTCTGGCTTCCCATGTTGACAGTATGTGCAATTACGGCACCCTGAAACGTCTGCGGAACTCCAAGGTAGACGAATACAAGAGCCTCGACTATGCTTATCGGAAGAAGCAGCCTGGTGATTGTTATGGTAAAGTCCCTGTAGAAGTTGCCAAGCGTGCCGCTCTGGTTGACTATGCCCCTGATGAGAGCAACTGCAACGACTATGCCGAGGGCGGCTGAAGTGAACATGAGGAATGTTACAAACCCCATTTGCGAGAAGTAGCTGAGCTGCAGCTCACCCGTGTAGTGCTGCAGGTTCGTGTTTGTGAGGAAAGAGGTGACTGTTGTAAAATCCAGCAGAGGAGGCAATGAGCCAACATTGTTGGGGTTGAGTGGAAGAGACTGCTGGAAGTAGAGGACAAGAAAACCAATGACGCCGAGGACCGCGTTCGTCAGGAGGAAGGACTTGAGGTACTCCTTCCAGTCCATTTCTTGCCTTGGATTGATCCCCATGAGCCTGTATAGGCCGTTTTCCAGCGGGCCGAAGTACCTGTCGAGGAAGGAGCGCTTTCCAAGGAATATCCGTTCCATGTAGATGCCAAGGTAATACGAAACAACGAGTATTGCGACCACGAGAAAAATGACCTGCCCATACGCAACGAAATCCATCGCCTGCTTTCTCCTAGAACTGCTCTATGCGAAGCAGTGCGTATGTCAGGTATCCGAGCATGACCGCAACGAAGACAGCCACCACGATGTATCCGATGGGCAGCATTCAAGACCTCGGAGAGCGAATGAGTCTGCACCTACTAATAAAATTATGCACCCCTGAGGGAACATTCATGAGAATGCGGGCGCATGCATTTAGAACAAATTAATTACCACTGATGGCGTCTGGAAAGCCGATCGGCATGGAAGAGAAGCTCACCGACATGGATCGGAAACTGATAGCAACCGCAAGGAAACTCATCAGCAGGAGATATGACAGGGACAGGCATCACATTGGCAGCGCTCTCATTACAGGCAGCGGCAAAATCTTCACGGGTATCCACGTCGAAGCGTCTGTGGGAAGGATTGCGCTCTGCGCGGAAGCAGTTGCCATCGGACGCATGAGAACAGACTGCAGCGACATGGTAAAAACAATTGTCGCAGTCAGGAGCCCGGGAAAGGGATCGCCGCTGGGCAAGATCGAGATAGTGTCGCCGTGCGGCATGTGCAGGGAGCTCATATGTGATTACGGGAAGGGAGCAAAGGTAATACTGAGGGAGGACGGAGTGGTCAGGAAGGTTGATGCTGAAGCGCTGCTTCCCTCCAGGTTCATGCCTGCAGACCACGGGCTCTGAAAGGGCACACCCGTATGCCGAAAAGTGTTATGAATTAACAGGGACTGACCGATAACATGACTAACGCTCAGCGGGAAGAGAGGAGCGGCCCGCTCTCGGACATAAGAGTCCTTGATTTCAGCAGGGCCATGTCGGGCCCGTTCTGCACCATGCTTCTCGGCGATCTTGGCGCCGATGTGATCAAGGTGGAATCGGAGGATGGCGACGACACAAGGGCATGGGCTCCACCCGAGATCAATGGAATGTCCACATATTTCATGAGCACAAACAGGAACAAGAGAAGCATTTCAATGGACCTGAGGAAAGGCGCTTCCGCGGAAGTAGTGAAAAGGATTGCGGAGAATGCCGACATTGTGGTCGAGAACTTCAGGCCCGGTGTTGCAAAGAAGCTTGGCATTGATTACGACGCACTCTCGAAGCACAATGAGCGAATGATATACTGCAGCATTTCAGGCTTCGGCCAGAGCGGCCCTTACAGGGAGAGGCCCGGTTTCGACCTCACCGTCCTTGCGCTGAGCGGACTCATGAGCCTGACCGGGGAGGAGGGAAGACCTCCTGTGAAATTCGGAGTGCCCATAACGGACATGATATCAGGGCTCTTTGCGGCCATAGCGCTGCTTTCTGCGCTTTACAGGAGAGGAGAAACCGGAAGGGGGCAGTACATAGACATGTCGATGCTGGACGCAAACATGCTGACCCTCACACACCAGGCAACTTCATATTTTGCAACAGGCAACGACCCGAAAAGGCTTGGATCGGCCCATGCAAGCATAGCACCGTACCAGGTTTACAGCACATCGGATGGCTATGTCTCCGTTGCAGTGGGAAGCGAAAAGCTGTGGAAAGACTTCTGCAGGGCAATGGGCCTGGAGGAGCTGCTGAACGATCCGCTCCTGCTCACTAACCCGACGCGTGTAAGGAACCGGGCCTACATGAACACCATGCTGGAGCCTGCATTTTCTTCCCTGTCGACGGCGCAGGCAGTTGAACGGCTCGGAACTGCAGGCATACCCGTGGCGCCGATAAACAGCGTCGGCGAGGCGCTGGCTGATCCGCAGGTCATTCTGAGAGGAATGGTGACCGAATTGAGCCACCCTTCGTACGGGAATATGAAGAGCCTGGGCACGCCATTCAAGTTGAGCCAGACACCCGGGTCGGTGAGACTCGCCGCCCCAGTGCTGGGGGAGCATACCCTGGAGATTCTGCGGTGGCTTGATTTCAGCGAGGAGCAGATAGGGAAAATGCTCGGGGAGAAGTCCATCTTTGCGCCTGGAAGGAAGTGACGGGCACGGTTTGCATCCTCCCGGGAGCACGGGAATCGGAAACATTCAGATAGGCATTCAGGATGTCGAATGAGCGATGCAGACTGACAAACTATCAACGCCCGAGACAATAGGCAATCTGACAATAAGGAACCGCATAGTAATGGCTCCTATGATCTCAAACCTATGCAACCCGGACGGCAGCACAAACGAGAACCACATCGCCTATCTCGAGGAGAGGGCCAAGGGTGGCGCGGGACTCATCATTACAGAATACACGTACATAAACGACCTAAACTCGAGGGGTTCCAGGAATGAGCTCGGCCTGCACAATGTCGAATTCATACCGAAACTGAGGAGGCTGACCGAGAGAATACACAGCCACGGCACGCCCATCTTCACGCAGCTTGTCCATGCAGGGGGAAAGGCCCTTCAGGAAGGGAACAGGGAAAAGCCGAAGGCACCGTCTGCTGTAGAATACATGGGCACGACTCCAGCGGAGATGACTGCGGAGGACATAGGCTCTGTCA
>JAKAPY010000017.1:0-1959 GCA_021811925.1 Thermoplasmata archaeon
GCCAAGCGACATAAGCTCGTAGAGCAGCAGCAGGAATGCGTAGCTTGTCTGTATCAGGTGTATGTTCGTCGTGTTGTCGCAGGCGGGGCACCTGACCACGCCCCTCCTGTCAACGTATGCAATGTGGCCGCAGTCGGGGTTGCCGCACACATACTGGTACGTGCCGTCCGACTCGTCGAGCAGCCTGTCCTTGATAACCATCGCTGCACCGTGTGCTATGAGCGTATCCCTTTCCATTTCACCGAACCTGAGTCCGCCCTGCCTTGACCTTCCCTCTGTCGGCTGCCTGGTGAGTATCTGTATGGGACCGCGGCTCCTGACATGCAGCTTTCCCGAAACCATGTGGTGCAGTTTCTGGTAGTATATGACGCCGACGAATATCTCCGTCTGGATCATCCTGCCTGTGATGCCGTCATACATCACTTCCCTGCCATTGTTCCTGAAACCGAGGGACTCGAGCTCCTCCCTCAGCGCCTCCTCCTTTTCACCCTGGAAGGCGGTGCCGTCTACGAATCTTCCCGAAAGCGAGCCAACCTTGCCGCCAATCATTTCAAGCACATGCGCAACCGTCATCCTCGATGGTATGCCGTGCGGGTTGATTATCAGGTCAGGCACAAGCCCGTCGCATGTGAAAGGCATTGATTCCTGCTGCGCTATAAGCCCAACGACTCCCTTCTGCCCGTGCCTGGATGCGAATTTGTCCCCAAGCTCGGGTATCCTTTCATCCCTCACCTTCACCCTGACAAGCCTGGAACCGTTTTCGGACTCGGTGAGAATGACGCTGTCCACAAAGCCGGACTCTCCGGACCTTACTGTTATGGATGTTTCCCTTCTCTTCTGCGGCGTGAGGAAATCAGTCTCCTCTTCCAGGAACCTGGGCGGTGATGTCTTTCCTATGAGCACGTCGCCGCCGTTTACATGCGTTTCCGGAGATATGAGTCCGTCGTCCCCAAGGTTGCTGTATGCAACGTCCGCCCTCGCACCCCTCACGTCCGGGCTGGGTATTTCGAAGTGGTCCTCCTGGCCGCCTGGATACCTGCGCTCCTCCGCCCTGTAACTCCTCAGGAAAGAAGAACGGCCAAGTCCCCTCTCGATCGAACCCTTGTTCATCACAATTGCATCCTGCATGTTGTATCCGTAGTGGGAGACAATCGCAACGACGAAATTCTGGCCCGCGGGCCTTTCATTGAAATTCGTGAACTGCATCTGTGTTGTCTGGACAAGCGGCTTTTCCGGATAGTGGAGCAGGTGGCTCCTTGTGTCCGGCCTGAGCCTGTAGTTGGATGAGCCAAGCCCGAGCGACTGCTTTGCCATTCCTGCGCCCATCGTCACCCTGGGAGAAGCATTGTGCTCTGGGTACGGGACAAGCCCGGCGCATACGCCAAGCACGACCATGGGGTCTATCTCGACGTGCGTATGCTCTTTTGTGGTTGCAAGGGGCGTGGAGAATGGCTTGTGGCACGAATTGCATTCGAGCGTTGCGTTCTGCTCCCCGCTTCCCATGTTCAGCCATTTTACCCCTCCGACCGAAAGGATGAATTCGCAGTTGGGGCAGGCATGCGGCAGTTCGTATGGCGTCACAGCTATGTAGCAGTCTTCCTCCTCCTCTGCGTCAATCCATTCGATTGCACCGCCTCTGATAAGCTCACTCCATGTCCTCTTTCCCTCGCTAGCCTCCTCAAGAAGCTTTGCGGTGAGGGTCGTGTTTCCGTTCTTGAGCACCATGAGCGCCCTCCTGAGCCTGCCCTCGTCGCAGTTGATATACACGTCATTTGTGATTCTGTCGTAGTGGACATTCACTTCGTGGGAACGCTGCCCGTAGATCTTCCCCGAGCGCCTCCTTTCCCTCAGCTCCGAGGCAAGCTTTTCGCCTTCCCTGGCAACGCCTATGAGGTCGCCGTTGACATACACCCTCGTCTGCTGAACCATCTCGGACGGTTTTGCCTCCCTGACGCCCAT
>JAKAPY010000017.1:1969-17034 GCA_021811925.1 Thermoplasmata archaeon
CCCTGAGCTGCGCGATTACCTCGCTCTCCGGTATCCCCTCCGACACATCAACAATGAGCGCGGCGTTTTTCACCAGGCCACAGTTCTGCCCTTCAGGCGTCTCATTCGGGCACAGCCTGCCCCACTGGGTGGGATGCAAATCCCTTGCCTCGAAATGCGGCTGTGATCTTGTGAGTGGACTCGTGATTCTCCTCAGGTGGCTGACCGTGCTCATGTTGGAAGTCCTGTCAAGCAGCTGGCTGACGCCAGCCCTTCCGCCGACCCAGTTGCCTGTGGCAAGGGCGTGGAGCAGCCTGTGCGTCAGCAGGTCCGGCCTTATGGCGCTCTGTATCTTGATGTCCTTCTTCCTTTGGACGCTTCTCTCAAGCTGGTACTTGAGATCCTTTATAAGATTGGTGAATGCCACCCTGAAGAGGTCCTCCATCAGGTCCCCTGCGAGTTTGAGCCTCTTGTTCGAGTAGTGGTCCTTGTCGTCCTCCCTCTTCATTCCAAGTGAAAGCTCAAGCACGTTCCTGGCGACCCTTCCGAGGAACACTGCCTTCTTGAGCCTGTCCTCCTGCGCATCGCCGAGGTGCGGCAGGAGCGACCTGTCTATGATTGACTCGATCTTCTTAACCCTGAACTCCTTTGCCTGTCCAGTCGCGAATTTCTTCTCGAGGTAGCTCAGCGCATCATCCCTTGTGAAAATGCCATTCGGAGGGTAGTTCTTCTTGTCCTGGCAATCCTCTATGTTGGCGAAAATTATGTTTTCCATCCGCGGATCGCCCGAAATTGCTTCGTATATTTCGTTGTCGTTCTCCATCCCGAGCGCCTTCATGAGAACGATGAGCGGAATCTGCCCGGACGCGGCGGGGACGGTCACCATGAGTATGCCGTCCTTCTTCTTCTCCACAACTGTCAGCGCCCTGTACCCTTCCCTCTGCGAGAACACCTTGCCGACCTGTATCTTTGTTCCGTAACGCTCGTTGTATTCTACCAGAACCCTGTTGGGCGCGAGATCCTCAAGCGTGATCAGCACCCTTTCGGTCCCTCCTATTATGAAATAGCCGCCTGGGTCGAGCGGGTCTTCGCCCTCCGCCTGGAGTTTCGCTATGTACTCCTGTTCGGTCAGCTCCCTGTCGCTTGCCTCGTCTATTATGTTTTCCTTTGTGAGGTTGCATGCCCTGCTTTTCACCATGATGGGCAAATCGCCTATATGCACAGGCTCCGCTTCCCTCTCGATACCGTCTTCAATTACTGTGAAATGGAGTTTTATCGGCGCCATGTAGTTCAGGTTCCTGAGCCTGGCCTCCATGGGCAAAAGCGTGTGGCTCGCGCCGTTCGCCTCCTTGACAACGGGCCTGCCGACCTCGATTGTCGGGCGGGCCAGCGGATCGACGAGACCAGTCTTCTCGTCCCTCTTCCTGCCCATCCTGATTTCTATGATCTTGCCGTCAGTCTTCTCGGGGTCAAGATGTATTACGCCACGGTCCGCATCCTCCGGGCTTATGCGTGCATTGTCAACGATCCTCTGCATCCTGCTGTTCGCGTTGTTGAACGAACTCAGGAAATCGTTGAACGATGCTATGTGGTGGTTAACAATGCTTCTCTCTTTGAAATAAGACACTACCAATTCTTTCAATCAAATCACCATACGGGGGTGTACCGACATCGTCTATCGCGTGATCAGCCTGTAGGCTGTGAACTTCTCTGATGTCTTGCTGTTCCGTGTAATCTCGACAATCATGCCTTCCCGGATCCCCTCTTTTTCCTTCTGTGTCGCCTCCAGAACCTTGATTGCCGGGTCTGTCAGCTTTATCTTTGGAAGCTGCTCCTTTGTAATGCCAAATTTCTTAAGAATCCTCTCAGCTTCCGAATTGCTGACGAGTCTGTGTTCAGGGACCATTTCATGATTTAAAATATTAAAAGCAGGCATCTCACACCTCGTCCGAAGGCATCCTAAACATAATGTATATAAATAGTATTCGCTATCTACTACAGCCTTTTCAAGCACCGGAAACGGGAAATCCGAGGTGTCCGGATCTAACCTTTTTTGGCCTGCCTCGACCTTGCAAGCATTTCGCCCAGATCGGATGCTGTTACCATGGGAAGAAGTTGCACTCCTTCCTTTTCAAGCGCTTCGGCCGCACCCTCTCCCCTGTCGACCACCACAATCACCCTATCCACCCTTCCGCCCGCCTCCCTGACGGCGTGTATCGCGGCAACAACGCTTCCGCCCGTAGTGGTAACATCCTCCAGTATGTCGACCACCTCACCCTTGCCAATCTCACCCTCAATCCTTGCTGCCGTCCCGTGCTGCCTTTCCTCTTTCCTGAGCATCGAGAAGTTCTTCCCCGTGATGAGCGAGACAGCCACCACGATGGGTATGGCCCCAAGCGCGACACCGGCGACCCTGTTCCCCCGCACCTGCTTTGCCATCGCCTCGCCTATGCTCCTCAGGACCGAAGGGTCCGTGTAAGCCTTCTTTATGTTCACATAGTAGCTGCTTTTCTTTCCAGATGTGAGCGTGAAGTCGCCGAACATGAGCGCCCCTTTTTCCTTCAGCATTTCACCGAGTTCCATTTCATCACCACGGTACGCTTTTGAGCCCCTTCCTGTATCCTATGTAGTTGATTAATCTGTGCAGCGGGTATATTACAAGCAGGACGACGGCGAAGCCGATCAGGGCGTTGCCGGACAGGAGAAAGTGGGAGGTGTTTGCGGGGGAGACTGCCAGGGAGAGGACAAGTGCACCAGCCGCAAAATCATATTGGTCGAGCAGGGGCACGCTTGCCCCCCTGTCCAGTCCCTTCCTCCTCTTCACGAACGCGCCTGCTATGTCACCCAGCATTGACCCTGATGAAAGGGCAAGCAGTGTCGGCAGCTCCGCCGGAGAAAGGCGGAAAACACCCGCAAGGGGCATGCCCACGGGCTGAGCAATCATGCTCTCGAGATAGCCGAGCAGCACGCCCGAGGCTATCCCCACGAACAGTCCCTTCCATGTCTTTCCGTCCCCCAGGATTCTCCTGCCGCGCCACATCCTGCGGAAATCAAGCGGTGTTCCGCCGCCGAATATTGCAGCTGCGGTGTTCGGAAGCATCGCCGGCAGGAAAAACCAAAGCGCGTCGATGACCGACCAGAGGAGGGACATGAGCACTCATCCGCAGGTCATTTATTAACCCTATCTTCGGCGGTTTCCCTTGCTGGCTGCATTGAAAAGAAGGCGGAGACAGCTGCCGGCGCGTCCTTGACGGCTTCCGCATCGATCTCCCTGAAATTGGCCAGCCTCTTGTCAAGGACAACGGCGATTCCCCTGTCTGTCTCGCTCCTTATCATTCTCCCGGATGCCTGGAGCAGCCTCCTCACCGCGGGGTTCCTGACGGCGTAGTCCCACCCTTTCCTGTACAGTATGTCGTAGTAGTTCACAAGTGCTCTCTGCTTTGCCGTTGGCCTCGGGTAAGGTATGCCCACAATGACAACCATCTCCAGAGTCTCGTCGGGGAAATCCAGCCCCTCGCTGATCCTTCCGCCTATTACCGACAGGAATATCGACCCCCTGTTAGACTTGAATTTTTCAACGCTGTCCATAAGCGCCGCCTGTCCCATGTCCCTCCTTTCGACAAGCACGGGCGTGCCAAGCCTGCTCTCTATGCCAAGCGACAGAAGCGAGTCCAGCACGTTGTAGGATGGAAGGAAGACTATTGTGCTGCGCATCGCCGCGCGGCACACGTCCACCACCCTCTCAGCTATGGAGCCGATCATGCCCGCGTCGCGGGATATGACTTCGTATCTTGTTGTCACATCATCCACGTAGATCACCTTCCTGTTCTGCGGAGGGAAGTCGGAGGGTATTGAAACGGCCATCGTATCCTCCGGCAAGTTCAGCAGTCTGCAGTAGTCAGAAAGGTTGCCCATCGTGCCGGACATGTGTATGCTTGCATAGGCATCGAGCAGCGGGGACGCTGCAATGGACGGATCCATGCAGTAGACCTCAAGCGAGGGATTTTCACCGCCATTGACCAGCTTGACATAATGCTGCGGTTCCGCCTCTATCCAGAACCTCATGAAGTCGCCGAATGAACGTATGTAGGAACGAGGCAGCTTCCCGCTCTTGAGCTTCATGTCGCGCACAAACTCCCCCTGGGAGGTGAGCACCGCGATCATGTTTGCGAAGCTCCTGGAGTTGACGCTCATTTCCTCCATCAGTGAAGTCTCAAATTCCATCTCCGGAACGAGTCCATCCTCGTCGAGAACGAAGTCCTTCGCCATTGCCTTTATTATTGATTCCACCGTCTCGGACAGGTCCCGTATGCTTGTGCCTGGAGAGACTTCGGGATCGCCGTAGTCCTCGGCCTCTTTCCTCATGCCGCCCGCGGCCCTGATGCTGAACCGGACGCTCTCTATCTCCCTGAGGTAGTCCGGCAGGTTGTGAGCCTCATCCAGGACAACAATCAGCTTCTCCAGAGGCGTGGCCATCCATTCAAGTAGCCTTCGCCTTATGAACGGATCGAAGAAGTAGATGTACGGCGCGGTGACAACATCGGCATCGGAAAGGAGGGACTTCGACAGCTCATACGGGCAGATGCGCATGCCGGTGCATTCCCTGACCAGCTCCTCCGAGTCGGGCATCGTTCTCTTCATCCAGTCGGTGAGCTCCACCCGGTCGGCATTCACCAGCCCGTAGTAGTAACGGCAGCCTTCGCTCTCCGACTTTGTCCTCTCCTTCAGGTAGGAGCAGTAAGAAGAGAGTTCCTCGGGCGTGCCCGCCTTCATCTCAGTGTCCTCCTCCGCGAGGAGGCAGCTGTTGTTCCTTCCCTGGATTGCCACGCCGAAAACCTTCATTCGCGCGGATATCTTCCTGAGCTCCTTCATCACCTGCTTCTGCTGCGAGTTCGTCCTCGTCAGGTAAAGTATCTTCCTTCCTCCCCTGCATTCGACAAGCGACGAAAGCACGCTTGCTGTCTTGCCGCTGCCTGTCGGACTTTCGAAAACGATGTGCCTCCTTGCGGTGATTGCATCGAAAACAGACTTCATTATGCGTATCTGGCTCTTCCTGGCCACATACGGAAAGGCGGATTGCGCACCGCCCTGCTGCCTGTCCTGTTCAGAATTCATAAGCCTCACGAGCCCCTGGTTCCCGCGCCATCAGGTATTGCACCCGGTGCAGCGACAAGTCCAGCCCCTGCAGGTAATGGCTGATCTGATGTGCAGCAGATGCCCTTCCACTTTGAGAACCACTGACTGCCCTTATATTATGCTATCATGGGGACATCCGCATCGCCAGGGGCCGGCTGTTTCAGTGGCCATACCTGCCCATGTATGCCTCGAGGCTTCCGTCGCTTATGTCCCCGGGCGCCATGTTGGCGGCGCCCAACACCTGTCGCTCCAGCTCTTCGGCCAGCCCGTAGCTTCCGTCATCGAATGCCAGGCGCCCGGGCCTGTTGGCATACCTTCTCCTCAGGTCCCGGAACCTTTCGGCGAGCGTGACAGCACCCCTGGGTGCCACTCTCTGGTCCGAGTATGTGCATATCTTGAGCGAAAGGTCTTCCGAGTCAATCACGCGCCTCACGTTTTCAAGCAGCATGCCTGAAACGAGGAACAGCACTCTCCTGCTGGCACCAAGTTCGGCAGCCATCCGCTGCGTCACGAGATGGTCGTCAGTTGAATTGTAATGTGCAGCCACACTTTCCCTGACGCCCAGCCACCGGCGCATCTCTTTTTCGGTGTAGCCCTGCCACATGCTGCTGTCGCTGAAATCGAACTTCACTATGTTGCCAAGGTCATGCAGCAGAAGTGCGGCAACAACATCCTCTCTCCCGTGGAGTTCCATGCCTTCCGGCAGGTTGTCGATTATGAGCTCTCCAACCGCGGCCACTCTCTTCATGTGCACTCTCAGGTCGGGCGGGATCTCGAAACGGTTGTATATCTGTCCGATCTCACTTGCTATCTTGCTGCTTTCCATTGCAGCAACTGTCATTTCACTTCACTGGCCGCGTGATTCAAAGCATGACTGCGGGCTGAAAACATGACCATACCGCATGGCCCGGTCAGGGCCTCTTGGGAATTGAATTGTTCGTCCTGTTCCACGCATCATCAGGTATGTCGTCGTATACGGACGAGTGCTTCCTCTTGACTCCTTCCCTGTGCTCCTCGCCGCTTACAAGCTCCCAGATCCTTTCCTTCCTGAACAGCCAGTAGTGGATTCTCCACTCCCTTCCATCGTAGAGCGTCGTCTCCTCCCGCTCGGTTGTCAGTATTCCGGAGTCCTCAAGCATATAGAAGGCGTCCCTGTCTTCGGGCTCAAGGACGTTGTCAATAATCCTCTCGTTGTAGCCGAAGAAGTTCATTATGTGCTGTGCCATCGCCGTGGCCTGTTCTTCGGGCATGTCCTCCCTGTCAACACTGTTCTTGATGGCCATGCTCAGCGTGTCAACGGTCAGCGTCCTGTTCCTGATAGTGCCTTCCTTGTCGCCGGATGCCATTCTGATCGCCCTGATCTAAAACCGGTCGGTCGGTTGTGGATTAAATAGTCTATGTCGCAATATTTGAACATTGCTGTCCCGCACCCCTTCCAACCGAACGAAATTCGAATGGCGGCGGTCAGGCCGCCCCTTTATGACCGCGTCGGAGCCAATCATGCCATTATAAACGGCAGGGTGAAGAACACTATCGCAGCCGCCAAAAGCAGACCAAAGCGGATTTGGTCGCTCTCGCTCCTTTTTGTCATCCCGCTGACGAACAGTACCGCGATGATGACAAATGTCCCGATCGCAGTCAGCACCTGGAAGGCAGAGAAGGCCGCAGTGGTCGTGGATGCAATCTTTACGAGCTGCCCGACAAAGTCCAGCAGCAGGCCGAAAAGGATGAGGCCTATCTGAACCGCCGTGTGCGACATTGTCTCTACAATGCTTGCCATTTCGCTCTCGAGGGAAACCTGTCTTTCCCCTCCCTGTGGCGGCGACTCCGCCTGCTGACTTGGTGTTGCCATATGTCGGACCTTTCCCTGACAACGAGTTGTTAGTATTTATACAGAAATAGAAAAGTTTTTAAATGAAATTCCTCAAACCGCCTTCTCGCCAAGATCGACTGAATTGACCGCATTCAGCACCTTCCCCCTGTTGAAGAAGGAGTCGACGACATCAACGACCTCGGCACCGACCCTACTCTGCGCCTCCCTGGTCTGCGCCCCTATGTGTGGTGTCATGACCACGTTGCCCAGGGACGCAAGCCTCGGATCGACGGCGGGCTCCCCTTCATAGACATCCAGGCCGGCACCAGAAAGCTGTCCAACCGAAAGTGCATCTGCCAGCGCTCCCGCATCCACCATTTCGCCCCTTGCTGTGTTGATAAGGATCGCGCCCTTTTTCATCCGGCCCATTTCAGTTCTGCCTATAAGGTGGAGGTTGCCTGGCATCATCGATGCATGTATTGTCACTATGTCCGAGGTCGCAAGCAGTTCATCGAAAGGCAAAAGCTCGACTCCCGCAGCTTCGGCAACGCTCTTCTGTATGTAGGGGTCGGAGGCGAAAACATCCATCTGGAATGCCTTTGCCCTCTTCGCCACCTCCCTTCCGACTCTTCCAAGCCCGATTATGCCAAGCCGCTTTCCGCTCAGTTCTGCCCCCGTGAACTTGAGAGTCTCCCATTTCCCCGAATGCATCGATGCATTTGCATCGCACACCTTCCTCGAGAGCGAGAGCATCATGGTGATCGCAAGCTCTGCAGCCGAAACAACGTTTGCCCAGGGCGTGTTGCAGACGGTTATGCTCATTGAGGTTGCCGCCTCGACGTCTATATTGTCGGTGCCCACGCCTGCCCTCACAATCAGCCTGGCTGACTTTGCTGCCCTGACGACATCCGAAGTGAGCTTCGTCCTGCTCCTGACTATTATGCAGTCGTACCCCCCTATGGCCCCTTTCAGCTCCTCCGCCTTGATGCCGTTCCTGAAGTCGACTTCAAAGCCGCTGATATGCCTGAGGGCATTGACGTACTTCTCATCCACCGCGTCGGTGATCAGTATTCTTGCCATTCAGGCAGCCTCCGACAGCGCTTCCAGAAGTCCAGACATTTCTTCTGTTGTCACATCACCCATGTGGCCGATCCTGAACGTGCTCTTCTTCAATTTTCCATACCCCTCGGATATCTGGTAACCGCGTCTTCCCAGTTTCTCGTCTATACTTTCGTATTCCACGCCTTTTGTGTTCCTGACGCAGGTAACGGTGTTTGAATAACTCCCTGACGGGTAAACTGCCATTGTCTCCACAGCCCATTTTCTTGCCATTTCCGCCATTTTTCTGTGCCTCTCCGCTCTCCTGGCCATTCCCTCTTCCACGATCCTGTCAAGCTGGAAGTCAAGCGCGTACATCAGCGAAACGGGCGGTGTGCTTGGAATAAGGGACCTGTCCGCAAATTCCTTTATCTCTACCAGGTCCAGGTACCTGCCCCTGTCTTCAACTTTCCTTGCCTTCTCTATCAGCCGACTCGACACAACAGCTATTGCAAGCCCAGGTGGAAGTGCGAGCGCCTTCTGGGTGCCGAAGAGGAAGAGGTCGGGTCTTATCCTCCTGAGATCAATTTCATTAGCAAATGCGGAGGTGACTGCATCCACGAAAAGGAGGGCATCTGAATTCCTGTGCACCCTTTCAGCAATGCTCTCAAGCGGATTCATGATACCGGTGGAAGTTTCGTTATGGGTAACCGCAACCGCCTCATACTGTCCCAGCTCCTTTCCGTCCAGGAGCCCTGGAAGCGCAGGCTCACCCCATGGGGCGGAAACTACATCCGCCTTCTTGCCGTTTGACCTGGATATCTCTGCCCATCTTTCCGCAAATGCACCGTTTGTCATGTGCAGTATGCTTTGTCCGACAGCTGATCTGACACCAGCCTCCATCGCCCCCGTTGCCGAGGAGACAAGCAGGAGTATGTCGTCATCCGTCTGCAGCAGCTTCCTCAGTTTTTCGATGATGGATCTGTGCAGCTCCTTGTATTCAGTGCCGCGGTGCGTGATCATCGGCCTCGTCATTGCGGCCAGGACTTCCTTCCGCACCTCGACGGGCCCTGCGGTGAAAAGAACTTTATCCAGTGAATCACCGGTTGGCGATTGGTGCATCATAGTTATAGATTGTCATCCTATCGATATTTGAACCGCGGGCGATACAATTGTGTCGAAGTTGTCGTAATGCGCTGCCATATTTGACAGTCCCCGGCACAAAATGCTCAGATTCTCTTCATCCTGCCCAGCACAGGCTCGTATACCATTCCCTTGTCAAGCAGGCCCTCGACAGCCAGGCTCACCTGCTCCTCCGGAATTTGCCTTCCCGTGGCGATGCGTATTATGTCGTCCCACTCAGCTCCCCTCGTACTCCTGTCGAGTTCGCCTATGATGATAAGCAGTTTTTCTTCCACTTCCGTAAGTTCAGTTCCGTTCGTGACGGGCAGTTGCGGCGCCTCCGGCCGGGCAGGCGCAATTTCCACAGTCGCATCCTCCACACCTGGTATCGAGCGCAGTGCCTCCACGACCATTCCCCTGTAGTTGGAAAGGTCCACATTCTTGTAGTGCTGAGCGGCAAGGGCCGCCCCCTCTGACAGCCTTTTCGGCACGCCCATCCTGGCAATGCTCTCCGCCACAGGCGGCGAAAGCTCGAAGGCGGCCTTCATGGCCGATATACGTTTAGCAGTCTCGCTGCATGTTTCGCAGACCCAGTTGTCCCTCTGTTCCTGCGTTACCTGTGCAATCTCTTCCGCCCTGACGGAGACATAAACTGTCCCTTCTTCCGGGCTGTATGTTCTTGCCTTGCCGACAACAGCGACAAAGGCAGGGGCGCTTATCGACTGCAGCGCCCTAGATGCTGCCTCCTGGTACTGCCCTGCGCTTACCCTGAAGGTCCCCGTCGGGTCGGTGACCTGCGCCGTGAAAAGCTTTCCGCCCTCGGTGTCTCTTGACTCGACCTCGGTGAGCACGCCCATGAGCAAAAGGCGGTTTATCCTTGCACCCAGCGGTGTGATGACATACACCGAACTTTTCTCCTCCCCCTCCCGCAGCTCATAGTCGGAGGAATTGAACTCAGCCGCAAAAACCCTTACTGCCATTTCCCTCATGCTTACATCCCCAGTGTCTGAATTGCTTCCTGAAAGAGCACGACCGCCCTCTGCTTTACTTCCGGAACAACGAACTCGGCTGTCGACGCAAACAAGTTCAGCCCGAAATCGTCGCTGAAGACATTGCCCGTGAGCCTCATGGTCCTGAAAAGCACTTTCGATGATATCTCGGCAACGACTGTTTCCTGGCTGAGCGTCTGCTCGGTTCTCTTCCTTACCGACTCCAGAGTGTATCCTGTTATGGTTTCGGACAGCTCCCTGTTCAGGTTCGCAAAGAGTGAACCTGTTCCGTCATCCACGACGAGCCTGACCCTGAAGTCAGCTATCCCGTCCACTGGCCCATGCGTCCTGCACTCGCCCAGTTTCAGCGTCCTTTTGCATTGCGGGCACCTGAAGATAAGGCCAGTTCCCTGTCTTACCTCAATTATGGTTGCAGTTACCGAGGCATCCATTGCCCCGCCCCGCTCCTCAAGCGCATCTATTGCATAAATGGATGAAGAGCCGGCCGTCACCTTGATTTCCTTCTCTGCCAGGGTGACTTCTGACTTGTCATCGAACTTCAGCTGCGGGACTCCCTTCCACGAACGCACGTAACCGCCAGTGATGCGTATGGTGTCACCCTCCTTGAACTCGAAATCCCGCCATCCCGTGAAGCTCACCTTGCCCGTCTCGTCCGCAAGCACCCCCGAAAACATGCTCTTTGTCTGCCCCTGGACCTCTATCTCCTTCCGGGAAACGCTCACAATCCGCCCGGTCACGGTGAGGTTGCCCATTCCTTCCCTCAGTTCCGATACCTTGCAGACCCTGGGCACACCAAACCTTGCAACGCTGCCTATCTCCCTGTCCACAAGTTTTTCGACGACAGACTTCTCGCTGAAATTAAGCTGCAGCTCGCCATTCCTTTCCCTTGAGTAGGCGCCCTCGACCCTCACGACACTTCCCTTGTCGAGTCCGAAATCCTTCCAGGCGGTAAACCTGACAGTCTTGGTCTCGTCTCCGACAAGGCCGTAGTGTATCTCTTTCTCTTCCCCCTTGCTGTTTATCGTCCTGGCTGCAACTGAGATAATTTTTCCTTCAAAAAGTACGTTCGATTCATTTGGCTGTATGTCCTTGATCTTCTTGGCCTCGCGCTTCCAGTCAGATGCCTTTTCCCTGACCCAGAACCTGGACTTGGATGACACGTTTAGCTGTGGTTTTTCCCTGTATGACGTTGTGTAGGCATTCCTGAAAGCAATAAGGTCGCCGCGGCTCACGTCGTCCGAGGCATAATCCCATATGGTGAACGACATGCTCC
This sequence comes from Thermoplasmata archaeon, assembly GCA_021811925.1. Classification (GTDB taxonomy): domain Archaea; phylum Thermoplasmatota; class Thermoplasmata; order Sysuiplasmatales; family Sysuiplasmataceae; genus JAJZXY01. The sequence continues at coordinate 13,341 of JAKAPY010000017.1, forward strand.
CAGTGCTGTCCTCGATGAGACCGGAGAGTATCCTCTTCTTTTCACCTGAGGCAGTGATCTCCCTAGGGGTTGCGAACACCACTCTTCCGCTGACATCTACCGAGCCCTCGCCCGCAGATATTTCACCGATGCTTTTCTCCACACCAATGGAAAGGGCGTCAGGATCTCCACCGAACTTCTTCACGATGCTCCTCTTTGCAGAGGGTATTGAAACCTTGTACTGGCCCACGAAGAGGTTCAGCTCCTTCTCGAGCGCTTCCCTCTCAACCTTTCCACCCAAAACAGAATACATGTCTTCGACGTGTTTTTTCATATCCGATTCCAAGCAATCACCGCTGGCACCGTAGATTCATGTCCTTTATTTAAACTGGTCCACGGGGGAGCCGAAACTCAGCCCACTATTCGCTGAAAGAATTGCCTGCGGGGTACCTTGCCTTCAGGTGTTCCAGGAAGGTCTCCCTGCTGTGGCGCAGATGTGACTCGTACCACGTCTTCACAACATCGGAAAGTATCTCGTGGAATTTCGCTGCGCTGAAGGCGTGGACAGGAACGTCATAGAGCACGTACTGCCCGAAGATCCTCTTCCATCCGGAGTACTTGTAGTAATGCTCCCCCTCGAAATACTCGAATGTGAGCCTTGCATAGTACTTGCCATCCTGCGAGTAGTAAAAGACTTTGAGGGAGTCCCCCATCCTTCCCTCCTCCGCTGTCCTGTCTGTCAGCTCGATTGAATTGAGTGTGTGGAATCTGAAATCCTCCCTGATGGACCAGTCCTCGGGAAACTCCTTGAATCTCAGGAAATCGCTGTATTCCGGCTGAATCGAGAAATGTATATTTGACCTGTTGAAGCGGAGCCAGATCTTCCACATGTCCTGGAGGGCCATCATGTTTATGTCCCTCTTGGCCCTGTTCACTTCCGCAACATCATTCTTTATGCTCGATGCTTCTTTTTCCAGCTCGGCATCTAGTGCTTCAAACCAGTCGTCATCCCTGGGCTTTGGCTTGTTTGCCATCTGTATCCATGACTGTAACAAGCCCGGCTGTATTTGTAAGATCCTGTGCAGCGCTTCCAGTTCGGCGGCGCGGATGCACCTTGGAACGAATGCAGCGGAACATGTGGTTTGCCTGAAGGGAACGGCGTTAGTTCGGGCGCAAGCAAATTTTTAAGAACATATCAGTAATACTACACTATGGTCTCTAACAGAGTAAAGAAGATTATCGAGGAGTACGACCCCTCTAAGGTAACGATAGCGACACTTTGTTCGCATTCATCGCTGCAGATTTTTAACGGTGCGAGAAAGGAGGGCCTGCGCTCCCTCGGCATTGCAGTCGACAGGGACACCAAGTTCTACGATGCTTTTCCTCTTGCCAGGCCGGATGAGTTCATCAGGGTCAAGGATTACGCAGAGATAGAAGACCTCGCGGACGAGCTTGTCAGCAGGAATGCGATCATTGTGCCGCACGGCTCATTTGTCGAGTACATGGGCGCGGACAGGTTTGGAAATTTCGACGTTCCCAGTTTCGGAAACAGGGAGGTGCTCAAATGGGAATCCGACAGGTCCACCCAGAGGAAGTGGCTCACATCAGCAGGCATAAAGATGCCCCAGGAGATAAGAGATGCAAAGGACATAGACAGGCCCGTTCTTGTCAAGTACTCGGGTGCAAAAGGCGGCCGCGGCGCATTCATTGCCAAGGACTACATGGAATTCAAGATGGCAATAGACTACACCCAGCAGCATACCATACAGGAGTATGTCCTTGGCACGAGGTACTACTTCCATTACTTCTACTCACCTCTCAGGACCAACGGTTTCAAGCTCAGGTCGGGCGGCATACTTGAGATGCTCTCGATAGACAGGCGTGACGAGTCCAATATAGACGAACTGTACAAGCTCGGTTCAACAGAGGAGCTGAAGAGGCTCGGCTTCTTCCCCACTTTCGTGGTAACGGGCAATGTCCCCATAGTCATAAGGGAGAGCCTGCTTCCAAAGGTGTTCGAGATGGGGGACGCGACCGTCGAGAAGTCCAAGGAACTATTCGGCGGGCTCGTTGGCCCGTTTGCGCTTGAGACGATTGTAACAGACCAGCTTGATATAAAGGTCTTCGAGATCTCAACAAGGATCGTCGCAGGCACAAATCCGTTCGTAAACGGCTCTCCGTATTCGGACATGATTGAGTCGGGCCTCTCAACAGGCAGGCGGATTGCACAGGAAGTGAAGCTCGGATTCCAGCTCGGCAGGATTGAAGAAATCATATCGTGAGCAGACTCAGATGACCAACCTGGTGATTGCAGACTCCGAAATAGAACTGATACCTGACAGGATAGCCTCCCACCCTTCAGTGAGGGCAACCTCAAGGAAAAGGAACAAGAAAACGACCGAGTGCCTGCTCGATTCAAGCCTGCACTACGCAGCAATGCGCTCTCTTCAGGACGGGGGAAGGCGGGGAAGGGCAGACATCGTCCACTTCTGCCTGCTTCTCGCACTCGATTCGGTTCCGAGCAGGGAGGGCAAGCTCCGCACATATGTGCATACAAGGGGAGATACGGTGATGGAATTCAGCCCCGACGTCAGGCTCCCAAAGAACTACAACAGGTTCCAGGGGCTCATGGAGAGCGCACTGACGGGCGGGAGCGTCGTTTCGGAAGGCAGGGAACTCGTCCGCGTATCCAGCGAGAGCCTGAAGTCGCTTCTGAGAAGGCTCGGTGGAAGTAATATTCTTCTGACTGAAAAAGGAAAACAGCTCACCGACTCGTCTTTGCTCGGAGGTTCAAACCTTGTGGTGGGTGGTTTCCCGCATGGCGACTTCCAGTCTGATCTCAACGGAATTGAATTCGAGGAGTACTCCCTGTATCATGCAAGGCTGATGGCATGGACCGCTGTTTCGATGGCGATTGCATGGATATGAGCCTGCGGGCCCTCTGTCCACAAACAGGCAATCGTGGTCCTTGCGGCGACTTTCCGGAAAATTTAAGGTTGTATCCATTCTTACAATGAGGTATGGCCGGGGCCGGAGACGCAGACAGCAGGAAACTTTCCGTCGAGGAGAGGATTGGACTAGACGCTTACGATTTCGGCAGGAACGATTTTATCAAAGTCGATACGCAGGCATGCAGGACATGCGAACCAAAGCCCTGCCTTTACGTCTGTCCCGCAAAAGTATACAAGCTTGACGAAAAGGGCGATATTGTGTATCATCCCGAAGACTGCATGGAACTCGGCGCGTGCGTCATTGTCTGCAGGCACATAGGCAAGGGCGCAATCACCTGGAGCTATCCAGAGGGTGGCAAGGGCATCGAGTACCGGCAGGGCTGAACAGGGCTGAATTCAGTTGCCTTTCGGAAACAATTAATCAACGGCTGCCGTTTGCGTGAGCGTGAAAGCATTGGATTTATCGGCCGCCGGACCAAAAATAACGGTTAGAAGGGCAAGAACAGGTGACGCAGACAAGTTCCTTTCGCTGGTGAATGAACTCGCGACCTACGAGAAGCTGTCACCCCCCGGCAGGAAGGAAATCAGGAGGCTGAGGAGGGACGCTTTCGGAAGGAACAGAAAATTCGAGCTTGTGATGGGATTCGCGGGCGGCAGGGCAGTTGCATACGCCGTGTATTTCATGACATATTCCACATTCCTCGCCAAACCAACTCTCTACCTCGAGGACATCTTTGTGCTGCCTGAATTCAGGAGGGCGGGTG
>JAKAPY010000184.1 GCA_021811925.1 Thermoplasmata archaeon
ACGGTGTTGTATTCATGTCAGCGACCGAGATGGCCGGAAGGAGAGTAAGGCTGATCAGCCTGGACAAACTGAGGGGAGTGAAGGTGGACAGGCACAAATACACATTCACACTCGTCAACGGAAGGCTGGAGACATTCCCGCCATCCCCCAACGTCCTGCCTCACAGCAGGAGGCCATGGAAGCCTTTGAATTCTCCCGGCCCTGAAAACGCCTCCTTCGGCAGCAGGCAGCTCGACTCAATATTCGGCGGGCTGCAGTACGGCAGCGTTACTCTGATTGAAGTGGGCCCGAGCGTCCCCTCCATCTATTCAGATGTCATACAGGATGCAATGGTCGCAAGCTTTGCCCACAGGGGAAACGGAGTCGCATGGATCCCATCCCGGAAGGCAAGCTACGACATGCTGCACGACAGGATATCTGGAATGATCGGCGAACAGAGATTTGAGCGAAATGTCAGGATATTTGAACATAGTTCGACCGCGCCTACCGACATACCATACCTCATTTCTCTTGAGGGAAACAAACTGCTCACCGACCTGAAGTGGGAGACGATAGAGTACAACCTGAGTGAGTGCAATCACCCTTTCCTTTCTCTGCTTGGTTTCGATATACTTGAGTCAATGTACGGAAACGATGAGAACAAGGGTTTCCTGGACGGTCTGGTGGAGCATGTCGGAGCGATAAGAAGGGGAAATCATGTAATGGTTGCCCAGGCACTGAGTTCGAGCACCACATACCTTCAGTGGCTGAGCGATATTTCCCTGGTTCATCTGAAACTTGAGAATATTGAGGGAACAGTCATGATGTATGGGCTCAAGCCTTACACGCAGTTCTTCGGCATGATGCCTGACCCCGAGGTTGACGACAACATAGGCATCAACCTGATACCCATATCCTGAAGGCCCGTAGAACGTTGAATGTCGGAGTAATCGTGTTGTACCTTGTCAGTTGACAAAGGATGAAGCGTATCAGGTTGTTTCCACGCCTCGAGAAAGTCTCCGGCTGATACACTCCTAGACTTTTTTAAGTATTAAATGGAGCTATATCTCATGCAATTCGGTCGTCATGGCCCGGTCTGACGTGACAAAATGACTCCGTTCCTCTATTCACAGCTTTTGACGGACGAGTACGCAGCCAAGATACTCACCGCGATCATGAAGACTCCACGATCTGCCCAGCAGCTCTCGGAGGCCTACGGAATCCCCATAGCAGCCTGTTACAGGAGAATCAAACTGCTTGAGCGGTATGGCCTGATCGCCTGCAAGGAGCGGAGGCTTTCCCAGCAGGGGAAGCGCATCAACTACTACCTGTCGATGGTGAAGAACGCCTACATCTTCTTTGAGGATGGGCGCCTCAGGGTCAGGCTTGACCTTGTTACGGGTGTAAGCAGGGAATTTGAAGAAGGGTCAGAGGATGGCAATGGCGAGCTTTGAACGTGTGGGATGAGAACCTTATTATATTGTTGCCAGGTTAGAACAATCGCCAGGCTTGGCCGGGGCGCTCGGCGTGCCCTTTTACACCGAAATCGTCGATAGCGGGGGCGACAGCCTGTGGAGACGTAACCGTAACACAGAAGGCGCAGCCGGGAACGATGAGGCTTCGTCCGGCGGGGCGCGAGGAGCCAGGACGACACGTCCGGAGGGACGTGACTCCTGGAATGGTCGCGGAAATCGGACCAGGCCCTGACGGGAGCAATCTTACCGCGGACTACGTGCGCTCGTCGGGAAGCGGGGCCGAGGACCCTGCTGTCAAACCTTCTGTGAAGCGGCCGGCGACGCGGGTGGCCTGGTACCTCAGAGTGTCAGTTGTTTTGTGTCGAGCGCGAGGTATGACAGCCTGTAGGATGCGGACAGTGCAGAAGTGAGCACTGCCCTCGAATCGTGCTCATATTCCCCATCCACCGTATATGCAGGCTCCGACTCTGGAATTCTGTAGCCGGCCTTGGCGAGTATCCTCCTTGCTTCCGCAACCGTGGCCTGCGGCGCATGCTTCAGCTCCGCCGTCTCCCCCATCTTCATTTCGTTCAGCTCCCTCCTGAATATTGGCCTGTGAAACAGCCTTTCAAGTGTGTAGACCGCAACTGCGGTAGCCCTCCTCTTGTCAAGACCGTTCTCCTCGCATGCGTTCGCAATTGCCTCGTAGATAGTCATCTCCTTTGGCCCGACGGGCGTGAATATCTTGGAAGGGGGTATGGCCTTCTCGCGGATTACCCCTGTATCTGTCAGGGCCTTCAGGTAGCCTGTCAGCACAAGCCTGTGGATGTCAATCCCCCTCGATTTGAGCTTCCTGACAAGGCCGCTTATCGAAACGGGCTCCGACCTTATTTCCTCGAGTATAATCTCTTTGAGCTGCTTATCTGGACTGAACAAGTGATCGGGTTAGGATACATATTTGATAACAAATACCTTTCTAGATGTAGAGGAGCCTGGGACCGATTATCTGCCAGATTATAAGGAACAGGATAAGAACGGAGAAGATGTTGGTTATGCCTCTCGCCAGTTTCTCACGCCCTTCCTCCGTCCCTTTCTTTGACGTCTTCTTGAGAAGGAGCCTTATGTTGTCTTTGAACAGGTATCCTCCGTCAAGCGGCAGCGCTGGCAGCATGTTGAAGAGGCCTACCCAGAGGTCTATCCAGAACAGCCAGTACAGTGAATTGGCAGCTATCCAGAAAAGCTGGCTTCCGCCGGAAATGCCGCCTGCATTGAGATTCGCGGCCAGCCCGGATGGAATCGGGGAGAGTCCCGCAAATGGAAGGACGAGGAACTGCAGGCCGCTGGTTATGTACGAATCAGGTGTGCTCGCGCCATAGAAAGGGTTCTTGAGAATCCCGACAACATTGCTGACTGGTACCGCACCGAGTCCCATGTATGAGAAGTAGATGCCAAGAAAGCCAATCTGTCTGCCTCCTGTCGTTATACCTTCCACTGCCTTTTCGCTGCTGAGCGTTATGTTCTTGCCTATGGTGGTTCCGTTGGCAGCAACGAAGACGAACGGGACAGTCTGGCCAGGCACGGTCTGGTTGAAGACTCCGGAGAGCGTCTGCTGGCTGTAGATGACTGTGTTGTTCATCTTCTGTATCACCCAGCCGGACTGGAGACCGCTGAGCGAAGCGGGCGAATTCGAGATGGTCCCTGTTATAACGACACCGGCCTGGACCTGTCTCGTCTGGTATTTCCCGTTCTGAAGCAGGACAACGGGGTAATTCTGGCCAGGCACTAGATTCCCAATGGGCGCGAGTCCGCTGCTGGAGGTCAGATTTGTTCCGTTGATGGCTATGACTTCACTCCATGGTTGGATCCCGGCCAGTGACGCGCTGCTATTGCCCGCAACGGACACCACTGCCAGGCCATCGTGCATCGGCGTTACGCTTCCCATGAAGAGGCCGAGGAACAGAACAGCACATACCGCAGCAATGATTATATTCGTTCCCGGTCCGACGCCAAAGACCCTTATTCTCTTCCTTGGTTCCACAGCCTCAAGCTGCTGCTGCTCGGGCTCGACGAAAGCCCCAACCGGAACAATGAAAAGAAGCACTCCCATCGATTTGACCTCAATATCCTGCGCCTCCGAGAGCACTCCGTGAGCCAATTCGTGGAGCACTACAGCCACTATTATTCCAAAAATATCTTTGCCGAGAGG
>JAKAPY010000185.1 GCA_021811925.1 Thermoplasmata archaeon
CACTGTGAGGCACACTTCCGAGTACGTGTCGTTCGACGCAGAAATTGCGTTCATTGACGGGATGGAGGATGTCATGTCCACCCTGGAGGAGCTGATGTCCTTTGCGATAGAGAAAACAACGGAGAAGTCGGGCGAAGAGGCACGGAGATGCGGTTACGAGCTTATGGGGAAACTGAAGCGGCCTTTTCCAAGACTGAAGTACACCGAATGCCTCGACATGCTTGGCTCAGAGGGCAAGCATGTCAGGGAAGGCGATGACATTGACACGGAGGGCGAGAAGGCAATCGGCTCGATCATGAGGGAAAAGGGCTATGACATGTATTTCATCACAATGTACCCTTCGGCGATAAAACCGTTCTACATAATGGAGGAGAATGGCACGCCCTACTCCTTTTCATTCGACCTTGAGTACAGGGGCACGGAGATGGCCTCGGGCGGACAGAGGGAGCACAGGTACCGTGAACTGGTAAGCAGGATGGAGAGCAAGAACCTGAACCCCGGAGGCTTCGAGTTCTATCTCAAGGCATTCAGGTACGGCATGCCGCCTCACGGCGGCTGGGGTCTTGGGCTGGAGAGGCTAGTAAGCACCTACATGTCCCTTGGAAACCTGCGCGAGGCAATCCTATTCCCCAGGGACAGGGTCAGGCTTGTTCCATGACCGGGCTGGACCTCGGCAAAGGAAAGTGGACTCCTGCGGACCTCATCTGTTAAATCTTTGACAGCAATATGGTCCTGAACAGATGGGAGACATATACGAAAGGGAGCTTAAGGGGCTCCTCGCAGGCGAGCAGAAATTCATCGAAAAACTCACAAAGAGCCTCGAGCCTTCGGAGAGAGACGCATACCGGAAACTGGCGGGAAAACATTTCCTGGTTGTTAAGGCGGGCGGTTCATTCGGCGTCGACCTTCTTGCCGTCAGGGGCAACTTCGCATTCCCGATCGAGGTCAAGAGCTCTTCAAGCGATGTGTTCAGGTTCAGCAAGAGTGACAAGCTCGACGACCAGGCGGACAGGATGCGAGTTGTATGCGAGCACTCGCTGCTTGTCCCCACATATGCGTACAGGCTGAAGAACGCACCCGGTGACCCGTGGAGGCTCTTCACCTTCTCGGACGTGGGGGACGGGTTGGAGGGCAGGCACAGGCTCCTGTTCAGAAGGCTGCCCAAGATCGGCATGACAAACGAAGGGAACAGGATAATGCACTGGAAGGACGGTTTGAAGCTCAGCAGTTTCATAGACTACTTCTCGGAAGTGTTTTAATTCGTTTTGAAGGTGGCGGCCGCTCAAAATCAATTAAATAATGCCTCAGCATTACCTATTACGAAAATAATACGAGGAATGGTCTCGATTTGCATCCTTTCGTTCGCTGTCTGCTATTGTCGGTAATAGCCTTGGCTGTCGAATATTTTCCGGGTATCGGTATTGATGAGTGTAGCGGACTGTCCATAATGTCCCACCCTGTTCCCTGCCGTCAACCCGGATGCGCTCACTTGAAATTCGCCGGCTCCGCCGCGTTGAGGTAAACGGACCCGGGGACCTGGAACGGATGGAGCATATTGCCCTTCACACAGAGGACGGAAATGGCTGAAGTTATCAAAATTGGTCTGACTGGTCTCCCCGGTTCAGGAAAGACAAGCACGCTGCTGAAACTCATCGACATGCTGGAGGACGAGCACAAGACTGTCGGCGGCATGATAACAGAACCAATTGTCGAGGGAGGAAAGAGAACTGGGCTGCAGATATACAACAGGCTCTCAGGGGAGAGGGGAAGGCTGGCCCATCTTTCAATTGAGTCACGATACATGTACGGGAAGTACGGCGTGGATCTGAATGTCCTTGAGAGTGTTGGAGTCAGGGCGCTCGAGGAAGCGGCCGAGAAGGCTGACGTTATTGTCATCGACGAGGTGGGCAAGCTCGAGGTTGAAAGCGAGAAATTCGTCGACACGGTCAAGGACATACTTGACATGGACAAGCCTGTCATACTCACACTGCACAAGAAATCAAGGAACCCGCTGCTGCAGGACATTAGGAAAAGGGACGACGTGAGGATTCTGGAAGTGACTCCAATCAACAGGAACCTGCTGCCCTACAAGGTAATGAAACTGATGAAAGGGCAGCTATGGTGATGGAAGAAGAATACGTGGAACTTACCGAGGGAAAGGCAGGCCTCCTTGTTCCGCGCGGCTACAATACTAAGGGACCGGGCAGAAAGTCCGGAAATGTCTTCTACAACAGGCAGATGGAGCTGAACAGGGATGTGTGCATTTCACTCCTCCGCTCCGAGAACAGGCCCCTGCGCATCCTCGACGCAATGGCAGCGACCGGTGTGAGAAGTGCCAGGATTGCCCTTGAAGTGGAGCCTGTTCCCGTGGTTGTTGCGAATGACAGCAACCCCGCCTCAACCGAGCTGATGCAGCTAAACTTCAGCAGGCCGGGGCTTGAGCGCATCACCGTGACGAGAAAGAAAGCAAATGCGGCAATGGCCGAGGACTCGTACGACTACATCGACATCGATCCGTTCGGCACACCCGTGTGGTTCCTGCACCAGGCACTTATGTCCGTCAAGTCAGGCGGCATAATAGGTGTGACCGCAACCGACTCCGCCATGCTCTGCGGATCCGCCAGGGGAAGCGACAGGAGATACCTGTCCAGGTCCGGGCGATGGCCCTTCATGCACGAGCTCGGAGTGAGGAACCTGCTCGCTTACATTGTAAGGACAGGCGCCTCCTTCGACAGGGCCGTCTATCCCACCCTCTCATACTTCGCAGACCACTACTTCAGGGTTTATGTGAGGGTGAGGAACGGTGTCGGGAGGGCGATGGACCAGCTGGCTAACCTGGGATATGTCCTGTATGACGGAAGCACGGGAACAAGGCGCATCGAGCGCGAATACTCGGCGAATGCGGCCGGACCTTCCTGGCTTGGTGCATTGCACGATGCGGCGACTCTTTCATCGATGCGTGTTGAGGAATGGTTCGGCAGCGGAAGGAGAATGAGCAGGATGCTCGACATCTGGAGGGAAGAGGCCGGGGCGCCGCCGCTCTTCTACAACACAGACGAACTCTCACAGCTTTTCGGATTCAACCTGCCGTCACTGCGCAAGACAATAAGTGCGGTGTCGAAGACTCACAGTGCATGCAGGACGCACTTCGATCCGAAGGGGTTCAAGACAGCAGCCGAGCCTTCGGAGATAAGGAAGCTGCTTCTTGCGGAAGGGTGGGCAAAAGGTATATCTTGAGTGTGCGGTTGTTATCCGGAAAGGGATGGAATGGCAGCCTCACTTAGCTCGTCAAATGGCATCGCTATCGAAACAGGGGAGTGCACCTTCAGGCTCGATCCGGGCAGGACGGTGAAGGGCGACTTCAATGTAATATCGCATGCCCATTCTGACCACCTGCCGCGCGGCGGAAACGAGACATCAGTCATAGCAAGCAATGAAACGCTCCTGCTCGCAGAATTGAGGACAAAAAAGCACTACACCGCCACATCACATGAGTCCGTAAGCCTTCTTGAAGCGGGGCATGTCCCCGGTTCGAAGATGATCATGGTGAAAGACGAACTCACCTACCTCTACACAGGCGATTTCTGCACGAAGAAGA
>JAKAPY010000018.1:0-7384 GCA_021811925.1 Thermoplasmata archaeon
GAAACGTATCTATTTTTGGTGGCAACAATTTCATGTTGGCCATCTCAAACAACTCTGCATATGGAACAATGAACCTTTCGACAAACAATCTGGGGGTTTACGAAAGGAACATCACATTCACGGAACCGATGAATTTCTTCTTCTTTGTAAGCGGCTCGACTTTGAACACAGTGAGCGCATATGAGGTCACCTCGCTTGCCAACAAATCCACCGTTTTTGTCCCTATCTCCCCGGCCCCCCGAATTTACGACAATCTGTCCACTGGGCTAGTGATAGAGATTGGTCTCAACTTCTCGACTATTTTCCCGACTTTCCCCGCTGGTGCAAAAGTAAGCCTATATTCGAGCGTCTTCGGTGGCGTTGGACCATATGTTGGGCCGACAATCCCATCGGGCCAGGCCTATGGCGTGAATTACTTCACTCCGAATCTTGTGTCTCATGATGTCGGCAACTATGTGCTTGAAAACGCGTTCTACACGCTCTACCTGGACCCGAACAACCTGGGGATACCGGAACAGGGCATTTTGCCGAATTATGTCGACGGGCTGGCCTTCCACAATGTGTTATTCACCGGAAATCCGTCGTCGGACTTCAAGCCTTCGGAGAAGTCAATGATGAACACAAACACGATGTGGGGAAGCACAAACCTGATCAACTCTTCATACATGAGCTGGAATTACACCACACTGTTCATCGGAATCAACGCGAGTGTCCAGAACAACTATGTCTATGCCTTCCTCTCCAACAATACGGGGTCGGGCTATGGTGCGTATAACCTGACCAACTTCGCCAATATAACTGTTTCAAGCAATGAGCATTCCTACGGGAGGAACATTGTCTTCACACGGCCAGTCAACTACGTCATAGCGGTGCAATATAACTCATTCTTCATCCCTTCAATACTGGGTGCATACAAGATCGTTTCAACCACCGCTCAAAGCAACGTTTCGGTAGCGCTTCGGAACGTGACAAGCACGATTGGTAGCGACGTGACCAGAACGGGCCTTGAGTTCTCGATGCCGTTCGAAATGCTGTTCAACATAAGCAGCACATGGGCTGCAGGAACAGGGCCGCTGTTCGTTCCATACAGCTCAGTCAGCATGGCCGCCGTCGTCGTTGGCGGGCAGGGGGGCGCATACGTCGGACCAACGTTGCCTGCTGGCCAGGGCGGTGCATATACTGGTTACTACAACTCCTATCACACGGTCGGTCCGTATTCAGGCGGCTCAGATTTGATCAACACCTTCTTCACCGAAGCAATCGACCCGTACGGCCAGGGAGTTCCGGCCGTGCAGATCAGCCCTGTATACACATACGGCTTCACATACCACAATGTGAAGTTCACGGGCCGCGTAGCAAGTGACTTCGCGGCACCTGAAATAATAGGCAACAATTCTGCCACTCCGTGGGGCATTGGAAACACAATTACCAGGCTTTACATGACTTGGAATTACACGCATCTCTTTGTTGGTGTAAATGCGACAGTTGGTACAGGCAATAACCTGATGGTTGCAATTTCAAATGGAACCAATACTGGCCGGGTAAACCTGTCAAAAACAAATGTGGTGGCCCTGCAGAGGAACATAACATTCACTCAATATGTCAATTTCATCTACACACAGGCCGCAGGCAACACCCCAGGCTATCTCTACAAGGTCATACCGGGGCAGACGAATTCGACACAAACAAACTTCTCGCTTGTAGGCACATTCCCGTCAGCAGCCGATGGCTCTGAATTCAGCATCAACTTCAACACCCTGTTCCCGAACCAGACAGCCGTAGCTGGACAGTTTGCCGTTCCGATCGGTGCTTCAATTTCTCTCGCTGCTGCCATATATGGTGGCGGCGGGCCCTGGGTCGGGCCAACCATACCTGCCGGTCAGACCTATACCGGTTCAGGCAGCGCCTGGGAGAACATCAACTCGTTCATAATCAAGGATATAGATCCGTACATGGATGGTTATGCAAACCCCGGCATCATGCCGAGCTTCATACCCGTGCGGTATTCAGGTGCGCCGATAAATCTGAATATTGTGTTCAATGACCACCAGCCGCTCTACGGCGCTGTGGGTTCAGACTACTGGATGCTCCCATGGACTGCTGTTCACCTTGCCGAGTACATGGAGCAGGCACTTCTGCTCCGCATGTATCCGGGCGTCAATATCACCTACTCGCTCTCCGGCTCTCTCCTTTACCAGATAGAGGCCATAGCCCATGGGGCATACAACAACAGCTACCTGATGGCTGCATTCATTCCACAGAGTCAGTGGAGCAACACATTGTATCAGCAGATCAACCAGTATGGTGATACATTCCTCACATCCTTTGCAGCACAGAGCCAGTGGAATTCGACAACCGTCAGGGATGTGCTTGAATACTCCCTGGCATTCAACACACCCTCATGGGTTTATTCTGCCGGAACACCAGCCTCGAACCTCTACAGCCAGCTGTACTCCAATGAATCGGCGCATGTCCAGCTCAGCAATGCCTCTCTTACCAATGCACTCGCTGAATTCTTCCTGTGGTCCCTGAGCTATCCCACTTTCACTGGAATGCTCGGGATGCAGCACATAGAGCCAACAATCTGGAATTTATACAATCAGACATCCTTCACAATCGGCGATATTGCCACCATAGCCCACTACTATGAAGTGGAGGCAAACTTGACAATAGCCGAATTCAAGGCGGGCATGATATCGCTCAGCAACCCCACCGGCAACGTTGAGCTTCTGACAACTCCGTTCGACCACCCGATACTGCCGCTCCTCCTGATGAACAACTGGACCGGAGGCACAGGCGATGTCGTCACCAAGGGTGTATGGACAAACGACTTGATCGCACAGCTCGCAATCGGGAAGCAGATATTCAACAGTACATTCGGACAGAATCCTGTTGGCCTCTGGTCTCCGGAGCAGGTTGTCTCGAGCGACATAATTCAGTATCTCAACCAGAGCGGGTACATCTGGACCTCTTCGGCCGACAGCACTCTTGCGGGAGCTGGGATATCCGTACCCTCAGCATTCGCGCCATCTGCACAGCAGATGGAGAACCTCTACACTCCTTACAACATCAGTATCAACGGCAGTTCCGTGGCGATGGTGTTCAGGGATTCCACCCTCTCCAACGACTGGGGATTCAATTACGGCAACATGGCTAGTTCCCAGGGCAACTGGGCACCCGTCAACTCGTTCATAAGCTACCTGAAAAATGTATATGCGACTGTCCCGAGGTTCGACCATTCAAACATAACAGTTACTGTCGCGCTCGACGGTGAGAACTGGATGTTTATGTCACCCTTCCCGATGGATGGCGTTCCATTCATCCAGGACCTTTATCTTGCGCTCGAGCAGAACTCATCATGGCTCCATACAACCACGGTGCAGCAGCTCCTTGCAACCAAGCCGGTAATGCCCACGCTCACAAGCCTGCCACTAGGGTCATGGAATTCACAGCCAACAGGTTCGGGCGTCTCACAGTGGGTGGGGCAGTGGGCCGGGCACCAGCCGCAGGATGCGACATGGGAGCAGCTGGCCCTTGTCCGCTCCATGATTGTCTCCTACGGTCAGCAGCACGGACTTTCACAACCCATGTCCTTCACCACGCTACAGGCATCCAACTATTACCCGTTCCTGGGGCAGTGGAATCTGACAACCGCTCAGGACAAGTACAACAGGGCGTGGATGGACATATACGCGGCCGAGGGCTCAGACACGTACTTTGCCTTCAACCCGGCAGACCAGAATCTTGCCGCACAGAACGCGATAGTGTTTGAGGGCATATTGAGACAGGAGCTTTCTGACGCCCTGACCATCCTGGGCCTGCCTCTGACGCCTTTCCTGAAGGCAAACTGGACCTCTCCTGTTAATCCATCACTCTATGGAAGCAACAGCTCCATAACGCCGCCAATGTCAGGCTCTCTCTACAATACCGCCCAGAACACTGGCGGGATATCCTACTCCGTAAACAACAACTTTGCATGGAACGGGTCGTACCAGTATAAGGCGGGTGGCCCATCCACTTCGCTTGGAATCAACACAATCTACTATGCCTTTGACCCCAACAACCTCTACTTTGGAATCAGCGTAAACGGGAACACAAGGGACTACGCGGCGCCTAACGCATACTCGGCCGCGCCTCTTGCAATCCAGATATACCTGACGCAGGTAAATCCGGGAACGGGCAATGTCGCAGGACTCAGCATACCGAACAGCGTGTTCGCGACCACTTCGGGCCTGCCTCTGGGTTTTGCCGCCGGCTACATGATAACAATCCAGGGGGTGTCTGTCACTCCTTCCGGAACTGCGAATGTTGTCGTGTACAATTCGGGCCTGAGCGGTAACTGGATTTACAACACGTCACTTCCGAGCGGTTACGTTGGAGGCATTCTGGAGCTGTCGGTTCCGCTGAGGAACCTGAACATGATTCCTGGGAATTCGATAACATTCTCGGTTGCGACGGTCAACCAGACGACCGAGGCGACAGATCTTGCCGGTCCGCTCAGCGTGCAGGTGCCAGCATCACTCGCAAAGCTCACTCTTGTCTCAGCCATCCACAATACCGCTCTTGACAACGGTCCGGGAAACTACACATACCCCCTGCTCACGGCAGCTTACACGCCGGGCAGCGTGGACATGCAGTGGGTCAATGTGTCCATGAACAGCTTCCTTGTGCAGTTCAATATAACGTTCGGATCTCTTGAGTTATATGCTCCATTCGGTGGCGACTACGGTTTCTCAATACCAATAGTTGACATATACATACACACCGCGAATGGCACTGCAGGCAATACAGCCATGCTTCAGGGGCCCAATGCAAATGTCACATCCAGCTTCGCATGGCAGTGGGTAATTCAGGCATGCGGTTTTGCCGCCAACAGCTACGTGGAGAATTACCAGGGGCAGCAGTATCCATCGTCTGTGCTCATTTCTTCCAACCTTTCTACCAGGACGGTTTCGATCCAGGTGCCGCTTTCAATGATAGGCACTTCTGTACTCAACTACGGGTACGTCATAGTTGCCGGCTTCCAGGACGGTTATGGGACAAATGGCTGGAAAGCGGTTTATCCAGTGGCCGACACATATCATGGAGCGGGCTGGTCAAATCCGAATTCGCCCAACATATACAGCTACATTGCGCCCAACATGGTGAACTCCTCTTCCACAGTCACGCAGCAGTCAGCCCTCTCGACTTTCACCACAACTCAGCTGGCCCAATTGCCCGGCATCTATCTGCCTCACACGCAGGCACCAGTCAAGTCCACTGGCGTTATCAGGCCAACAAATTCGGCCGTGGGTTACAACCAGCTGACATCCAGATACATGTCGTTCTACAACATCAACAAAACGGTCTTCTGGACAACATCCTCCGATGGAAAGATATGGGGCGCACCAGCAAAGCTGTTCAGCTCCACAACAAACATAACGGGCATGTCATTCTTCTCGCAGTCCGGCCTCTCATATCTGCTCGCGACAAGCAAGAACACCCTCTGGTTTGTCAACATGACGAGCTCGCCCGCAGTAAGTGCATTCCAGCTGAACTACACGGTGAAAGATTCGGCAGGGGCGGTGTTCAACAACCTCCCGTATGCCTTCCTCTATGATGGCACGAATCTGAGGGCGTACAATATGACCGGTGACCAGATCGGTTCCACTCCTCTCGCAGCTACGAATATTTCGGCCTATTCCGGCGGCTCCACAACATATGTGGCATACACAAACTCAAGCACTGTCTCAATCATGACGGTCACACTCACAGCTTCCAAGGCAACATTCAACAGTAACGCCTTCACATTTATCCAGAAGACAAACGCGACAACAATCGGAAGGCTCTCTCTCGTGGTGAACAAGTACGATCAGTTTATCGTCGGGTATGTTGCGATCAATTCGAGCGGCTCCAACATTGTTCTTGCCTACGGCAACATGACAACAACGCACTATGTGATTGTGACATCTGATGGTTTCGACGACTATCCGTCCGTCATTGCAACCGTAAGCGGCAACACCACGACGGCAAGTGTGCAGTTCACAAGCTCCTCCGGACAGGGCAATGTGTATTTCATACCCTCCAATGTCGCGTCGTTCACATACACAGCACCCGCACCACCGTCAACGGCTCCCGGAGTACCGCCCATCGCAATCGTGCTTCTGGTCCTGGCCGCATTGCTCGTTGTTGCAGGTGTAGTCGCATATCGCTTCTATTCAAAGAGGGAGTGATGCAGGAATGGCAGGGAACAGCAAACCTTTTCGGCTCTCTGCTCTGCCCTTTTCAGGGGCAGGCAGCAATTGTTTCTGGTCAATGCAGCACATTGATGAATCAATTGTCTCAAGACACTCTGATGCGGCGCGGACAGTGGACCACGCCGTGAATTTTCAAAACATGTTTTCATGGAGAGTGAAGTGATATGGGAAACGGCATCAGGGCAACAATAATCGGAATGCTGGGCATGAGCGCGACTGCCGGGGAAGGCGCCACCGAATACGTGCCTAAAAAGAAACAGACGGGGAAGATCCTGCTGGTAGTTCTGGTCGCCATGGCTGTTGTTGTTGCGGCTGCCGGCATCTACTACATCGCAAACCCGGGCAAGGCACCGGGCGGAGGCGGGGCCGTATCGTCCGGAAAGACATCGATAACGGTCTGGCAGGCGTTCTCCACGACAGAATTTCCCGCCTTCCTTTCGATAAGGAATGCGTTCATGCAGCAGAACCCGAACATAACTGTCAACTGGGTCAATCAGACATCACCTTCACCCAGCACGCTTCAGCCCGCTGCGCTTGCAGGGACGGCGCCTAATGTTATAATCGGAACAAGCGACTTTGAGGGCAGCAGCCTGTATTATTATAACTTCACACTGAACCTGAAGAACTATGTGAATTCATCCGCATTCTCCATTTACTCACCCACTTCACTTGCAGATGTGACATACAACGGCACAGCCATCTATGCATTCCCAATCAACATCAACGGCGTCGCCATGATATACAACAAGAATCTGATTCCGACTGCTCCGCAGACAACCGATCAGATGATACAGATGGCTAAGAACATCACAGTCATTTCCGGAGGCAGGTACACCACCTCGGGCATAATTGCAGGTGACCAGTCCGACAGCGGGTACAGGTTTGTGGCATGGCAGTCAGGATTCGGTGGCAGGCTTTTCGCACCAGATGGTGCGCCTACAATCAACACAGGCGCCACAGCTGCGGCGATGGGCTTCCTGGACAACCTGACAACGGTCAACCAGGTCACGCCCGCAGGCATGACAACCCAGGCCACCTGGATCAGCTTATTCCAGACGGGCAAGGTGGGAATAATATTCGACGGCCCGTGGGACATTACATCGTATGTAAGCGCCCTCGGAGCCAACAGTGTGGGTGTTGCACACATG
>JAKAPY010000018.1:7394-16743 GCA_021811925.1 Thermoplasmata archaeon
CACCCATGCCAATTGTATCACAGACAGGACTCAGGCCTCTGCCATTCCTTGGTTCAATCGCTGTATCGGTGCTCAACCAGAAGTCTTCGAGCGCCTCTTCTGCACAGATCAACGCATCGGTCAAGTTTGCACAGTACCTTGCCTCGAATTCAAGCGAGATCAAGTTCTGGAATTCGGCGGGCGATTTCCCAGCAACAACGGGTGGACTGAAGTATGTCATCAGCCTGAATGTCTCGTGGGCGAACGGTTTTGCCGAACAGTTCCTGAAGTATTCGCAACAGTTCTTCAACACGCCGCAGATGGCATACTACTGGACCCCGTTCGGAACATACTACAGCGCATTCATATCGGGCAGCTCCACAGCAGCCCAGGCTGCAAGCAGCATACAAAACTCCATTGTGTCAAGCATGCAGCAGTACCACATACCGCCTTATGTCGTGGTTTCAAGCAGCCCGCTCGTTCAGTACATGCACTTTGACACGTCGGCGACAGACATGAACATGGCAGTCCAGACGGGGATTCGCGACTGAACCGGCATGAAACCATAAACAGCGAAGCGAGGCAGCTGGCGGGATAACAGATGGCACACATCGAGGAAAAACCGTTCCTGTTCAGGCTCAAGCGGGAATGGCCTGCCTATCTGTACCTGCTGCCAATGCTTGTTGTCCTGCTTCTGCTAACAATCTACCCCATTTCGCTGACATTCTATTACTCGCTCACATTCAATGGCCCCCTTCCGGCCCCCGGCATACCACCAAACACATATGTTGGCCTCAGGAACTACAACATCATCGGGACATCCGATTTGCCCCTCACTGAAACTCTCATAATGAACAGCTTCTTCTGGGCGACCGCCTCAATAGTCATTTTCATAGCCGTCGGCCTTGGCCTTGCAGCAATTCTGAACCAGCCGCTGCGCGGGAAGACAGTCTACAGGACGCTTCTTCTATTCCCATGGGCCATGCCCGCTTTCATAACAATACTCACATGGTCAAACATGCTAAATTTCAACTTCGGAATTATCAATGCGATACTTGGCCTTTTCAGCATACCTCCAGTCCAGTGGACTACGGGCGGATTCTGGGCCGTCTGGGGCGGGCTGCTCCTCATGAACACATGGCTCTCCTTCCCCTACTACATGGTTGTGTTCCTCGCGGCTATGCAGTCAATTCCCAAGGACCTGTACGAATCCGCCGAAATAGACGGCGCATCCATTCTTTACAGGTTTACGCACATAACAGTGCCATACATCGGCTCAACGGTGGGCTTTGTCGCACTGATGGGCTGGCTCTTCACATTCAACAACTTCTACCCAATCTATCTGGTGACCGCAGGAGGGCCTGGAAACCTCACTTCAATATTCGTTGTGAGGGTGTTCCAGGAGGCATTCGAGCGCTCCCATTACTCCCTTGCAGCCACATACACCGTGATTGACTTCATCATAATGCTGTTTGTTGCAATACCCGCCATAAAATACACAAGACTCTCGGAGGGATGGTTCAAGTGAAGTTGCCTTCATTCTTCGGCAGCCGGAGGAAAAGGCTGAAAAGCAGAATTGTCAGCAGGATACTCAGCCACTTCGCCCTCATCGTCGCAACCCTTTTTGCACTTTTCCCAATATATTTCATTTTCTGGACATCGATTCTAAAGATACAGCTTGCGGCAATATCACTTAGCTCGCTCATCCCCAACCTTGCGCTCATAACACTCTACAACTACAACTATGTCCTGAGCGATCCCACCTTCTTCACCATATACCTGAAGAATTCACTTATTTTCGGCCTTTCGGCGGCGGGAGTGGGGCTGGTGCTTGCACTCTTCACAGGATATGCGCTTTCGAGATTCACATTTCCGGGCAGGAAACCCTTCATTTATTTCATAATTGCACTGATGCAATTCCCCGGAACGATGCTTGTAATCCCGTACTTCTTCATGTTCAAGGAGCTTAATCTTATCAACACTTACCTTGGACTGATAATACCCTACTCGGCAGGCTCCATCGTCTTCACCGGCATACTTGTGAAGAACTACATAGACAGCATTCCCGAGGATCTTGAGGAAGCGGCGCTTGTCGACGGCGAGACGAAGACAGGTGCATTCACAAAGGTCATCATACCGCTCATAAAGCCGATACTTGGGCTTGGCGTTCTGCTAGCGTTTATCGGGCCCTATACCGACTTCATACTTGCGAGGGCCTTCATCACAGGCAACAGCCTTCAGACGCTTGCACTGCGCCTTTACTCGGTTTCGTCAATATCAAGCAGCGGCGGGGCGGCCATTGATTATGGTGTCTTCTCGGCCTTCTCATTCCTCATGGGCATACCCATACTCATCATCTATCTCATCTTCCAGAAGTACATAATCAGCGGATTGACACTCGGGGGCGTGAAGGGCTGAGTTACTGTAAAGGGGGCAAATGAGATGGCAACGGTCAGACTCGAGCACATTACAAAGAAATTCGGAGAGACGACTGCTGTCGACGATATTTCTCTCACGGTCAACGACGGCGAATTCGTAGTGCTGCTTGGGCCCTCGGGATGCGGCAAGACAACAACTCTCAGAATCGTTTCGGGGTTGGAAGTGCAGTCAGAGGGGCATGTGTACATAGGAGACAGGGTCGTCGACAATGTGGAACCAAAGGACAGGAATGTGGCGATGGTCTTCCAGAGCTACGCTCTCTATCCCCATCTCAAAATATACGACAACATAGCGTTCGGACTCAAGGCAAGGCATGTGCCCAGGGCAGAGATTATCAAAAAGGTCAACGAAACTGCAAAGATGCTTCAGATACACCAGCTGCTTGACAGGAAGCCTGCCGCGCTATCGGGCGGCCAGAGGCAGAGGGTTGCGCTTGCAAGGGCGCTCGTCCGCGATCCCGAGGTTTTCCTTCTTGACGAACCGCTCTCAAACCTGGATGCAAAACTGCGTGCCGCCACAAGGATAGAGATCAAGAATCTTCATCTCAGGCTCAGGAAGACAATGGTCTATGTCACTCACGACCAGGTCGAGGCAATGACTCTCGCGGACAAGATCGCTGTCATCAACCAGGGAAAACTGCTCCAGTTCGCGTCCCCGATGGAGGTGTTCATGAAACCGGCCCACCGGTTCGTGGGGGACTTCGTCGGTTACCCTTCAATGAACATGCTGGGAGGCGAGCTGGAGGAGACGGCCGCGGGGACATTCTTCTTCACACCTGCAATCAGGATGAAGGCAAGCGGTGCACAGGCCGGGAAGTACATCCTTGGAATCAGGCCTGAAGACATTGTTGTCTCGAAGAGCTCGTCGAAGGGCTCTCTGGAATGCACCGTAAGGGGTCTTGAGCGGACTGGCAGCGACAACTATCTCTTCCTTGATTACAGCGAAGGAGGCATTGTTGCCTCCGTTACCGGCCCGGACTATTCCGCAGGGGAGAAGGTGTACGTGACATTTGATCCCGCAAATGCACACTTCTTTGATGCCGTTACCGGCGCAGCGGTCCCGCTGTCCGCTTCCATCTGATGGTGAGCGAATGCAGAAGGAAGGGCAGGTCTCCTGCAGGGCAGTCGTCAAAGAAGATGACGGTGAGATGTTTGAAGTTGCATTCAAGCTCAGCCACTGGAAAAGTTCCAGCACATACTACCTGTCGGGGGATTTCAACGCATTCGGCACGGGGAGCCTTGTGTTCAGTAACGGCACATGCAATGTCAGGCTGATGTGGGGCAGCTACAGGTACATTGTCAGGGAGAACCAGTATGCAGTCGCGTTCCGGGGAAGCCTGTCATTGCACCATCGCAGGGGGAACTACCACAATCCGGGGCTCAGGACATTCCTCGACAGGCTTGGCAATGTTCTGTACATCAGGGTAAGGACCGGCATGGATGCAGACAAATCGTTCCTCAATACCGGGGGAAAGAGAATCGAAATGAGTGATGCGGGGGTGGCCGGGGGATGCAGGTATTTCCAGGCGGCCCTTGAAAACGGGCTCTCGGGCAGATATTCCTTCATCATTTCACACGGCAGCAGTGAGTCGAAATACGGCAATTTCCAGGCGCCTGATGTGGATTCTGTCAGGCCAGAATGGGTCTCCTCATCAGTCTTCTACCAGATATTCCCGGACAGGTTCAGCAGAGCCGGCGAAACGGGGAATGGGGCACGAGCGCTGAGCAGATGGAGCGATACCCCTGGCATGGGCAGGTTCTTCGGCGGTAACCTGAAAGGTGTTTCGGAGAGGCTCAGTCACATCAAGTCGATCGGGGCGGACGCAGTATACTCCACTCCTGTATTTGCCTCATCGACAGAACACAGGTACGACACAAGCGATTATGAGAGAGTCGACCCGATGCTGGGCACAAACGACGAGCTCGTCGCACTTCTGAAAAGGATGCATTCTTCAGGGATGCGGTTTGTTGCAGATGCCGTCTTCAACCATACCGGGCCGTCCTTTCCGGAGTTCCAGCGCTTCATTGAGGGCAGGAGCAGGTGGTACATTCCACACGGCAAACCGGAGATATTCCAGGGGCGCTTCAACATGAGGCACCCTTCGTCTCACACCCCTTCATATGAGACATGGGAAGGAGTGGGCTCGCTGCCCAAGCTGAATCTCTCGCTCAATGAGGTGCGGGCATATCTTTTACGAGTGCTATGCAAATGGACAAGGGAGGCGGAAGTGGATGGATGGCGTTTCGACGTCGGCGACTCGCTTCCTCTTGACTTCATCCAGGAGCTGCGTAACACTCTAAGGAAAATAAGGAGGGAATCGTACCTGCTCGGTGAGGTCTGGCGCGATCCCTCCCTGTGGTTGTCGGATGATATTTTCGACGGGACAATGAACTATCTTTTCAGGGGGGGCATCATCGATTTCGTTTCCGGGAGGATATCTGCAAGGCAGCTTGCGAACAGCCTTTCGAGATTCTGCTGCAGGCAGCCCTACTCGGCAGTCCTGAGCTGCTACAACATGCTCGGGAGCCATGATACGGGGAGGATAGCATCGATACTCGGTACGCAGCGGAAGGTGGAACTTGCCTACGCGCTTCTCTTCTCCCTTCCAGGCGCTCCTGCGGTATACTACGGCGATGAGTTCATGATGAAGGGGGAGAACGCCGTGAAGGCAAGGGGTACAATCGACTGGGGGAAGAAACCGGCCCTGGGGGATTTGTTTGCTTCACTGTCATCGACAAGGAGGAGGTTCAGGGCGCTTGTGCAGGGAAGTGCCGAATTCAACGGGAAAGGGGAAACGATCGCTGTCCTGAGAACAATTGGTAACAGTTCAATCTCTTTCATCGCTTCCAGGGCTGCCGTCTCCGTTCCCATGGGCAAGGGGGAGGAAATAGTGCTGTCCAGTGGTGCATACGAGAGGGGAGGCAGCCTCCGCATTTCAGCCAACGGGTGGTGCTTTATATCCCTCGGTTAGGGGCGGTGATAGTTTTGACCATATGTCTGAAATAAGGGCTCATTTTAGCACAAGCAATTCAAACATACCGTCGGCAATGAATAAGTGCACATTTCCATGAATGAAGGCAGTCCGGGCCAGTCAGCATACAGTCGAGCCCCAAATGGCGGGGCAATTGGGAAGGTGAAGAGATATTTCTACCTCCCGGGGAATGCATGGATTCTCACAAGCAGCTCAACCGTCTGGAGCATAGGCGGCGCAATGGCTTCCCCCTACCAGTCTCTTTTCTATTTCAGCCTCGGCGCTTCGCCCGTTCTGATCGGCTACCTTGCCGCAGCCGCATCCTTCATAGCAGCAATAGCCCAGCTTGTCGGCGGGTACGTGGGCGATGTATGGGGCAGGAAGAGGGCCATTATACTCTTCAGCTTCATAGGCGTTGCCAACAACTTCATCTTCTTTGTGATTCCAAGCTTTTCTTTTCTTGCAATCCCTGTCGTCATAGGCTCGGTTGCAGGCATATACGGCCCGCTTTTCAGCGCCTCTCTGACAGAATCGATGGACCCGAGAATGAGGCCCAGGGGGATTGCTTCTTATTCATTCATCAACACCATCCCGTCTGTGTTCGCTCCTTATCTCGGCGGCCTGCTGATAATGCACTTCGGTGATGTGTTTGGCCTGCGGCTGGCATTCCTTGCATCGGGAATTGCGGGTGTGGCAGGCATCTCGTACAGGGCATTCACGCTCAAGGAGTCCTATACCCCAAGGGCGGTGACAGGTTTCATCGAGTTCTGGAAGCGTCTATTCAGAGAAAGCAGGAGGGCTCTTCAGGATTCGGGCAGGGAAGTCCGCATTCTGCTCTATTACGCTTCCCTGGCCGCATTCGGTGTCGGCCTCACTTCCTCCTTTTCGGTACTTTACTTCGTCAATTCGCTCCACTTTCCTCCCGTCATTTATGGCGCGATCGTGGGCGTTACCTCCTTGGTCTCAATGCTTCTCCTGTTTCCGGCCGCGAGGATGGCCGAGAGAGTCGGTCTCAAGAGGGCAGTCCTTTATGCATCCCTCTCCGTCCCATTCAACCAGCTCTTCTTCACCTACGCCAAGGACATATCCGAACTCATTACATGGAGCGTGGTAGGCGGCACCGGGAGCGCACTTCTCGGCCCGCCGCTCACATCGCTGCAGTCGGATCTGGTCCCGAGACACATGAGGGGAAGGATAATGGCCCTTTTCAGCGCAATACCGCTGCTCATCTCGATACCTGCGCAGATCGCCGGCGGTTACCTCTACTCACTGACGCCCATAGCACCATTCATCGCCTCAATACCTGTTTTCATGGCGTCTGTTCTGATGATTCTACGCATAAAGGAACCGCAGAATCTGCTGGAATAGGCTGCACGTGCAGGCAGACGCAAGTGCATTGTGAATGGAAGGGCTGCTGTAATCGGAGTATTCCATGCATTGTCGTGAATCTGTGCTATAATATGTGACAGATTCTCTCCCCTTTGCCATATCAGACAGAGCGGCAGTCAGGCGGATGCCCGCGGCACCTGAGAAATGTACTTATAACAGTCGATTATAATTGCAAAGTATGAGCTCCGCAGCATATCTTCCTGTATTGATATTTGCTGTGATTTCTGTCCTTTTTGTCCTGGTAAGTTTTGTCGTGTCTGCACTGCTCAGGCCGACCAAGCGCGAGCCACTTAAGGAGACCACCTACGAGTGCGGTGAGGTCCCAATTGGCGACACACGTATCCAGTTCCATTTCCAGTATTACATGTTCGCACTGATATTCGTCATTGCCGATGTCCTGACCGTCTTCCTTGCACTCTGGGCCCTGAGCTTCTCACCGAGCAATACGACTGTCAACGCACTTATGTTTGTTTTCACGGGCCTGCTTGTTGCAATAATCCTTTATGCGCTGAAGAAGGAGGAATTAATCTGGATATAGAGAGGGCAAAGATGAGGGCGGAGGGAAACGCCCCTAGCGCAATAGCAATGTCACAGGATACTTTCATGAAATGGAGTGACGAGGTATCCGAAATGATAAGGCGGCGGTCAGAGATAAAACAGATGAAGCCGAACAAGCTGACCGGCGGCGTGTTCAACTGGGCCGCCAGGAATTCGGTATATCCTCTTCATCTCGGGATAGCATGCTGCGCCATCGAGATGGCTGCTGCCGCAGCACCGCGTTTTGATATCGAGCGTCTCGGGGTTGTTTTCTGGAATTCTCCGAGACAGTGCGATGTCCTTCTCCTCAACGGATGGATTTCAATGAAGTTAAGGCCTGTCCTCACCAGGCTTTACGAGCAAATGCCGTATCCGAAGTGGGTGATTTGCATGGGAGAGTGCACAATATCCGGGGGCCCGTGGTGGGATTCCTACAACATTGTCAGGGGTGCCGACACGTTCCTCCCGGTGGATATCTACATACCAGGCTGCCCCCCACGGCCCGAAGCACTTCTTGACGGCGTGCTGAAGCTTCAGACTAAAATAAGGGCGCGGAAGGAGAAGGTGCTCCTACCACAGTGAGGTCTTATAAATGGCAGATCCAACGCCAACAATTGTTGCCCAGAAAGGGGACAAGGATTACTCGTATCTTGTTTCGCCAAGTGCCGTCCAGGAACAGGAGATTATTGCAAGTCTCAAGAGCAAGTTCCCCGAAGTCGAAGTGAAACTGAAGCAGAAGGGAAGGCTTGAATGCAGCAAGTTTCCCAGGGAGAAATTGGTCGAATTCTGCACATACCTAAGGGATTCGCTCGACTTCGAACATGTCACCTGCGTCGCAGGCAATGATCTCAGGCGGGCCTGGGAGGTAATTTACCACATATCATCCTACAAACACAGGTGCATGATTCAGATAAGGACGGAGCTGCCACGGGATGACCCGTCCGTCGACACCATCAGCCAACTGTGGGGCGGCGCCGACTGGCACGAACGTGAAACATACGACATGTACGGGATCACTTTCAATAACCATCCAAAACTGGAGCGCGTTCTCACACCGGAGGGCACCGACTTCTTCCCCTTCAGGAAGGATTTCAAGCTTCTTGACCACTGGAAGATAGACTGGGAAAACAAGGGCAAGCGGCCCAAGCCGGAGCCGATGGTTTCAACCGATAAAAGGTTCGGTGATGACAACGGCTGAAATGTGGATAAACATGGGGCCGCAGCATCCATTCACTCACGGCCTCTGGACGCTGAAGGTCAAGGTGGATGGAGAGACAATTGTCGACGCAGAGCCTATAATCGGGTATCTGCACAGAGGCTTCGAGAAGCTTTGCGAGAACAGGAATTATCCGCAGATAATACCGATATGCGACAGGCTGTGCTACGTCGCGTCAATGAGCTGGGACCACGTCTATGTCTCTGCGGTCGAAAACACATTTGACATCAAGGTTCCACAGAGGGGCGAATACATCAGGGTCATTGCGCTCGAGATTCAGAGAATCGCATCCCACCTGATATGGCTCGCTTCATTCATGACAGATCTCGGGAATCTCACCGCATTCCTTTATGCAATGAGGGAGAGGGAGATGTTCATTGACCTTCTGCAGGCACTCTGCGGAGCAAGGATGACATACAACTATCCGCGGATAGGCGGCGTCTCCCAGGACATGCCGAAGAGCTTCCCCCAGCAGTGCGTCAAGATTGTGGATTTCTTCGAGAAGAGGCTGAAGGAGTATGAATACCTCATTGAAGAGAGCGAGGTCTTCCGCATAAGGTCTCAGGGCGTCGGATATCTCAGGCCCTCCGATGCGATCAACCTCGGCATCACGGGACCCGCACTCCGTGGAAGCGGCGTGCCCGTAGATCTGAGGAAGACTGACCCGTATTCTGCCTACCCCGATTTTGACTTTGAAATGGCTGTGGAAAAGGACTGCGATGTTTATGCCCGCTACAGGGTGCGCATAAATGAAATGCACGAGAGTTGCAATATCATCAGGCAGGCGCTGAAGAAGATGCCTCCGGGTCCTGTGCAGA
>JAKAPY010000019.1 GCA_021811925.1 Thermoplasmata archaeon
CGCCCCGCCACGCCCCGCCGCCACCCTGGCGGACATAGGGTGGCATTCGAGATTTGTTCCCCTGCACACATACGAGGCAATGCCCGAAAACGTCCGCGGCTTCATCAGGAGGCAGAACAAGTGGACGCGCGGTTCTATGGAGTTTTTCGGTTTCGCGAGGGAATCGAAAGTAAGCAGGGGCCGCAAGCTTCACCTGATGCAGATACCTGTGGGCCATATCACAAACCTGCTCCTCCCGATCGGCATGATTCTCACCGTCTACGGGTTTGCATCAACACCTGCGGGGGCCGCCGCATTCCTGTACTCTATCCTGCGGAATCCGCCCGGCGTCATATGGTCTGTGCCAATACTCAGGTTCATGATAGTGTTTGGAGTGCTTGCCTTCATTCCCACCCTGGCTGTAAGGCTCAAGTGCGGAATAAAATGGAAGGCGGTCGTAAGGCACAGGTGGCTGAGCTCGGCGATAAGCACCTTATCAATGCCTTATGAGTTCAAGAGCATGCTCTCATACTTCATAACAGGGCTGAAGACCATTCCGGTTACGCCGAAGAACGAGAAGCCCCTCTCAGTACACGAGGTTCTCGGCCTGTCTGTGTACTCATTCATGCTTGAGGGCATTCTAATCGCGGGCATATTGTTCTTCAACCCGCTTGCCTCGGTGTTCAACTCACCATGGCTAATCCCGATGGTCATCTCTCCCATGATCATAATGAGATTCGGAGGGAAGTCCAGCTACTTCTCAGTGGCAAACAACGAGATGCTGGAGAAGGTCGGGGCATCGAGCCTCTTCCCCAACCCTATCGGCGTCAACGCGCTTCTGAAGAACGCGCTGTCACGGCACGGGCATGCAACCCTTTCGGGCTGAATCGCCGCTGTGCGATTGCGCCCGCCAGTTCGGGCAGCCTACGTTGTGTTTAAGTGCATTAAGGTGAATCAAGGCCTGATAAAATGCCCTTAGAGCATCCGATGGGTCTGAACTCCATACTGGTGGCCGTGGATCCCTCCAAGAAGTCGGTAAAGGCGCTTGAATTTTCTTTTAAGCTGCTGAGGGGAAACAGGAACGCCAGGCTGTACATACTGAACGCGGTGAACCCGATGCTTCTCAGAGTCAGCGGTGATGCGCCCCAGGCAGGCATCATGGTGGTGGAAAGGCAGGAGGAGGAGCTCGAGGAGGCAAAAAAGCTTGTCAAGAAGGCGGTTTCACACGCGAAGGCTAACGGCATACTGAATGTCGAGGGGATAGTGAGGGAACAGGATCCTGTCAAGGCGATAATCCAGGCAGCGGACAGGATAAAGCCGGATCTCATAATCCTGGGCAACCGCGGAAGGTCGTTCAGAAGAGGCATTTTCTTCGGGTCTGTTTCGCAGCGAGTGTCTGCCGATTCGCCCGTCTCCGTGCTCATCGTCAAGTGATTTTCAGGACTGCTGCCCCGTTTATCTTCCCGTTTTTCAGCTTCCGGAGGACACTGTTTGCATGGGCCACATTCTCCACAACAACCTCGCTCCTGACACCCAGCCTGAAAGCCATATCGATGAATTCGATCGCATCCGCCCTCGTGTTTGCTTCGACACTGAAGAGCCTTCTCTCATTGAAAAGATGGTCCCTGTAGTCCATTTCCGGTACATGGTCCAGGTGGACCGCCGGGACGGCGACACATCCGCCCGGCCTTATGCACTCCAGGGCAAGCCTGGCGACGTCCCCCGCGGGCGCGAACACTATTGCGGAGTCGAATTTCCTGCCTATCTCTTTCGGTGTATCCTGCCCCGAAATCCACGTTTCCGCAGCACCGAGCCTCCTAGCGAGCTTCAGATGCTCTTCGCTCCTTGAAACAACACACACATCAATCCCCATCATGGATGCCACCTGGGTCGTTATGTGGGCAGAGCCCCCGAAGCCGAATATGCCCAGCCTCCCTCCTGGCGGAGGCATTGCAAGCTTCAATGCCCTGTATCCGATGATGCCGGAGCAGAGCAGAGGTGCCGTCTTTTCCGGGTCGGCTCCCTCGGGCAGTTTCAGCACATAACCCTCCCTTCCAGTCGCATATTCCGCATATCCGCCATTCACCGAGTAGCCTGTGAACTCCTTTTCAGCGCACAGATTTTCCCTGCCGCGAATGCAGTACTCACAGGTTCCGCAGGTGCCGTGCAGCCACATCATTCCCACCGTCTGGCCCACGGACACGCTCCTGACCCTGCTGCCTGTCTTCTCCACCGTTCCAACTATCTCGTGCCCCGGTATGATGCCCGGCACGACAGCGGGAAGGTCGCCCTCCACTATGTGAAGATCTGTCCTGCAGACACCGCACGCCTTCACCCTGACGAGCACTTCATGAGCGCCTGGCTCCTTCCTCTCCACCTCTTCCTGTTCAAGCCATTTCCCCTCAGTCAAGTTCCTGTGAACCATCGCCATCATGTGAGGCTCCCACCTCCGCCTGTCCGATATCCATTTGACCGGACGTACCCCAATTGTTTTCTATCATAATTGATTATTACGCGCAAAATGATGCAGGTAATCGACACAACCACCTCCGAATTTGATATCAGGCCATTTGTGGAGGAATACAGTTCCGCAGTCAGGGCGTTCGGCGAGTCGATTTCACCCACATGGGTGGACGACAAGATAGGCAGCATAGCCAACGGGCAGGAATTCTGTATCGGGGCCGTCGAGGAGGGAGCGCTGAAAGGCATACTGAGCTACGGCTTCAGGGACATGAGAGGAGATGCGTTTGTAACATGGGGAGCCGGTGAAGCGGACAGGGAAGGACTGCTGCTGCTGATAAGGGAATACGTGAACAGGTCTCCAAGGGAGTTCAAGCTCAGGATCAGCGGATTGCATCCCAACATCCGGCAGGAGCTCATGTCCACAGTCTCGGAGAGCCTTGGATTCGTCACCAGGAGAAGATTCGAGATGGCATGCCCTCTGGGAGAAGCCTCTTCTCTGCCTGAAGAGGCAATCAATTACAAAACTTCGTCTATAACCAATTATGACGAAACAGTCCTTTCAAGGCTGGACTGGGAGGCATTCAGCGGCACCACTGACCAGAAGCTCTTCTTCGATACGGAGGAACAGAACAGGAAGATGCTCAAATCGCTCCTGTCCGGAGACTACGGGCCCGTGATTTCCGATGCCTCCATGTGCGTGCTGCTCGATGACAGGCCCGAGGCAATGATTGCAGTCACGGATGTCGGCGAAAGTGCATTCATCGCCGACATAGCCGTTTCCAGCAGGCTGAGGGGGAAGGGTGTGGGCAGGTACCTCCTGACCAATGCACTGAAGGCGGCAGGAAGACTGAAGAAGGACAAGATGGTCCTCTGGGTTTCGGATGACAACGCACCCGCAATATCGCTCTACAAGTCAATGGGTTTCACCGTTTCCAGGACGGGAGTCTACCACCTCAAGGCCGAATGAAGGCCGTGGCATGTGGAATGGTGTCGCACAGGCACGAAATCCTATTTCTATAAAATACAATATATTTATAGTCAGGCTCCCCGGCGTCGGTGACAGGTTCCGCTGCCCCCTATTTGTTCACGGGAATTGACGAAAATCCACCCCCGGCGTTGCTTCAGGTTGGCCCTTCCAGAGGGGCATGCAAGGCCTGTTTCTACAAGATTATTTATATTCTCAAATATTGTGTGTTTATGACGGTTTAGCGCAGTGTAATTTTCAAACCGAAAAAGAAGAGAAAATGGGTCTTTAGAAGGGATGTGGTTCCATTGGAAAACAATGACTATACAGCCGAAAGCATACAGGTTCTCGAGGGTCTCACTGCCGTGAGGAAAAGGCCAAGCATGTACATTGGCAGCACTGACCACAGGGGGCTTCACCATCTTGTTTACGAAATACTCGACAATGCCATAGATGAGGCGATGGGCGGATACTGCAAGAACATCGGGGTGACAATCTACCAGGACGGTTCCGTGTCCGTGCAGGATGACGGCAGGGGCATTCCGACGGAAATGCATCCGAAGTACCACAAGCCTGCAATGGAAATCGTAATGTCCACCCTGCATGCCGGCGGCAAGTTCGACAAGAAGAGCTACCAGGTCTCCGGCGGGCTGCATGGCGTTGGTCTCTCCGTTGTGAACGCCCTTTCCGAGTGGCTTGAAGCCACCGTGTGGAGAGATGGCATGGAACATGTGCTGAAATTCCGCCAGGGTGTGGTCACAGGCACAATGGAGGTGCATGCACCAACCATAGACCTCGTTAAGCCGGACGGCACGCTTGGCACGGGGACAAAGATACACTTCATGCCTGATGCGACCATTTTCCAGGAAACATCATTCGACTACACGACGCTTGAGACGCTCTTCAGGGAACTCTCATATCTCAACAAGGGCCTGACACTTGTGTTCGAAGACAGGAGATCCGGGAGGAAGAACACATTTTACTCCGAGGGAGGCATAGTCGACTTCGTCCGATACCTGAATGCGGTCAAGACTCCGCTGCATGCCGATCCCGTGTTTCTGTCAAAGACTTCCGATGGTGTGCAGGTTGAGGTTGCACTGCAGTACACCGACTCATACAATGAGAGTGTACACACTTTCGTCAACAACATAAACACTGCAGAGGGTGGAACGCACCTGGTTGGTTTCCGGGCGGGGCTGACAAGGACGATAAACGATTACGCAAGAAAGTACAGCTTCCTGAAGGAGGGCGAAGAGCCGCTTGCCGGAGAGGACGTCAGGGAAGGACTGACGGCAATAATAAGCCTCAGGGTTCCTGAGCCGCAGTTCGAGGGTCAGACAAAGACCAAGCTTGGCAACAGCGAAGTCAGGGGGATTGTCGAGAGTGCGATTTATGAGCAGCTCAGCATCTACCTCGAGGAGAATCCGAAACCAGCTGGTTCGATAATAGGAAAGGCTGTGCTTGCATCGCAGGCAAGGGAGGCGGCCAGGAAGGCAAGGGAGCTTACAAGGCGCAAGGGGCTTCTTGAAGGAGGAAGCCTTCCCGGAAAGCTTGCCGACTGCAGCGAGCGCGACCCTGCGAAGTGCGAGCTGTTTGTCGTGGAAGGAGATTCAGCAGGCGGAAGCGCGAAGCAGGGGAGGAACAGAACGACTCAGGCAATTCTTCCCCTCTGGGGAAAGATACTCAACGTCGAAAAGTCCAGGCTTGACAAGATACTCAAGAACCAGAGCGTCCGCACCCTGATAACAGCGATCGGGGCGGGCATAGGTGATGAGTTTGACATAAACAAGGCAAGGTACCACAAGATAATACTCATGACAGATGCGGACATTGACGGTGCCCACATCAGGACACTTCTACTCACCTTCTTCTACAGGCATGCCACGCCGATAATAGATTCAGGCTACGTCTACATCGCCCAGCCGCCGCTCTACAAGCTGAAAAAGGGAAACAGCGAAGTCTATGTCTACAGCGACAGGGAACTCGAGGAAAAGATGAAGCAGATGCCCAATTCGGTTATACAGCGTTACAAGGGGCTGGGAGAAATGAACCCCGATCAGCTCTGGTCAACGACGATGAATCCAGAGACAAGGACCATCAAGCAGGTCACAATCGAGGATGCTGTGGAGGCCGAAATGCTGTTTACGACTCTGATGGGGGATGCAGTGGAACCGCGCCGACTGTTTATTCAGGATCACGCGGCCGAGGTCGAGAACCTCGATGTGTAGGTGTTAAGCAATGGCATCAGACGAAACGCCCCAGCCGGCGCAGAGGATTGTCAACAGGCCAATTGAAATTGAGATGCGCAAGTCGTACATCGACTATGCCATGAGCGTCATAGTGGGCCGTGCCCTCCCTGATGCCAGGGACGGACTCAAGCCGGCCCACAGGCGAATACTCTTCGGAATGAGCGAGCTGGGAGCCAATTCCAACAGGGCATACAAGAAGTGCGCGAGGGTCGTCGGGGATGTGCTCGGAAAGTTCCACCCTCACGGGGATCAGGCTGTTTACGATACACTCGTAAGGATGGCACAGCCATTTTCGATGCGCTACACCCTTGTCGACGGCCAGGGCAACTTCGGCAGTGTTGACGGCGACGCGGCAGCCGCCATGCGATACACCGAATGCAGGCTATCACGAATCGCGGAGGAGATGCTGCAGGACCTTGACAAGGAAACGGTTGTCATGAATGACAATTTCGACGCGACGCTCAAGGAACCTGAGGTACTGCCGTCAAAGTTTCCGAATCTTCTCGTCAATGGTTCAAACGGCATAGCAGTGGGCATGGCGACAAACATGCCTCCCCACAACCTGAATGAAATTGTCGACGGCCTCGCTTATCTTATCGAAAATCCCGATGCAGACATGGCCCAGCTGATGGAACGTATCAGGGGCCCGGACTTCCCGACGGGTGGGATAGTCTACGGGCTGAAGGGGCTCGTTGAGGCCTACAGCACTGGAAGGGGAAAGATCACCGTCAGGGCCAGGACCGAGGTGGAGGAGGAAGGCGGAAGGAGGCGGATCATAGTCACTGAGATACCGTATCAGGTTAACAAGTCCGCCCTGCTGGAAGACATTGCCAGACTGGTCAAGGAAAAGAAGATCGAGGGGATAACGGATCTCAGGGACGAATCAGACAGGGAAGGGATGAGGATAGTCATCGAGCTCAAGAGGGACTCGATGGAGGACATAGTCCTCAACCAGCTCTACACGCATTCGCAGATGGAGGTCACATTCGGTATAATCAACATTGCGCTTGTTGACAACCAGCCGAGGGTCCTTTCGCTCAAGGAGCTGATGCGCAGTTTCATCGACTTCAGAAGAAACATTGTCAGGAAGAGGGCGGAGCATGACCTGGCCCAGGCGAAGAAGCGCATGCACATCGTCGAGGGACTGATGATAGCTGTCGACAACATCGACAGGATGATAGAGCTCATCCGTTCATCCACATCGGCCGAAGAGGCAAAAGAAAAACTGGTGGCCGTCAACGACTGGGCAAAGCTTCCGTCCGTATTGCGGCCTGCGGAAGCGGGGCAGCCGCCTTTCACTCTTTCTGAGGAACAGGCCAAGGCAATTCTGGACATGCGCCTGCAGAAGCTCACGGGCCTTGAAATGGAAGGCGTACACGGCGAATACACTCAGCTCCTTGCCACAATAGAGGACCTTGAGAAGACACTTGCAGACGAGGGAAGGATCCTTGCAATAATCAAGAGCGAACTGGCAGAGATAAAGGACAGGTACGGCGACGCACGGCGCACCGAGATAAACTCCGAGGGGCTTGAGATGACAATTGAGGATCTCATACCAGAGGAGGAGGTAATTGTCACCGTCACAAGCAGGGGCTATGTCAAGAGAGTCCCGCTTGTGACCTACGAGAAACAGCACAGGGGCGGGAAGGGGCTCACAGGAGTGGAGACGCACGAGGAGGACTACCTCGTCGACATGTTCGTCACGTCCACCCACAGCTACATACTCTTCTTCACCAACAAGGGCAGGGCCTACTGGCTTAAGGCGTATCAGATACCCGCCGGTTCACGTCACAGCGCTGGAAGGGCAATAGTAAACCTCCTCCCCAAACTGGAAGAGGGGGAGCACATCATTGACAACATACCGCTGAAGGAATTCCAGCTCGAGAAATACCTCTTCTTCGCCACCAAGATGGGCAAGGTGAAGAAAACATCACTCATGGCCTATTCCCATGTCAGGACTAACGGCATAATTGCAATCGGGCTTGAACCCGGAGACGAGGTCATAGGCACCCTGGTCACCGACGGGAAGATGGACATAATGCTTGCCACGAGGGGCGGCTTCGTGATAAGGTTCGAGGAGACGGACGTCAGGCCCATGGGGAGGCAGGCAACGGGTGTCCGTGGCATCGGGCTGAGGAAGGGGGACGAGGTCGTCAGCATGGAGGCTTCCTCTTCCGAGGGGAACGTGCTGCTGACTATAACCGAGAACGGCTTCGGCAAGCCGTCCTGGGTCGGCGAATACAGGAAGACCCGCCGCGGCGGGAAGGGCGTGATTACAATCAAGACCACCGAGAGGAACGGGAAGGTCATGTCTGTCAGGGAATTCCTCCCCGGTGATGAAGTGCTGGTGACATCCGAGCAGGGTATGATGATCCGCATTCCAATAGATGACATAAGGGTGATGGGAAGGAATACGCAGGGTGTGGCGATCATGCGCCTTGAGCAGGGCGACAGGGTGACCGCAACAGCAAGGCTCGTCGGCTCGGAGACCGAAGAGAATGTCATCAGGGAAGGGGAGAAGGAGGAGCAGGTCCGGTCCCAGGCGGCGATCCAGCCACCAGCCACACCCGAAACGCTCGGCAAGGACGAAAAAATGATATTCCCGAGGGAAGAGCCCGAGGACGAAGAGTAATGTTTCGTGTCCAGCTCCCCGCTCATGCTTTGCGTGATGCGGGTGCACGGGTCCGCAGCATTAGTTAGGGCGGATGCAAATCATCAGGCAATCTTTATATTGAATTGGTGAAAATCTTGAAGCAGGTGCGTGCATTTTGCTGAGAGACACCATTTCGGGTTTTGACAAGATACTCAGGACGGACGTGGATGTTCCAAAGGTGGTGCTGGTCATAGGACCGCCCGGATCGATGAAGACGTCATTCTGCTTTTCTGTGATGGCCAAGCATCTCGCTACCGCGGGCCAGATGGGAATGTACCTCACGCTCGAGGAGAGTGCCGAAAGCCACGTGAGGAACATGAGAAGCATCGGCATACCTTTCACCAACAACGTCGTCATCGCCGATTTCACTGACATCAGGGAACTGGAGGAAATAGGGAATGACGACTCTCCAGACTACATTTCAACGATTGAAAAGATGGTGAAGAAGTTCAAGGAAAAGCACGGCAAGGCGTTCACAATGCTGACAGTGGATTCCCTCGGCGCACTGTATTCGCTGATGGATGACGACGCATCCGTCAGGAAGAGCATGTACCACTTTTTCAAGAGCATGAGAGATCTCGGGCTTTTCACGATGCTTATAATGGAAGGGAGCATCTCCGAAGGAAGATTCTATTCCGGCTCGGAGGCGTTCCTGAGCGATGGTGTCGTATACCTCGGCATGGACAGCACGAAAGGGAAGGTTACACGTTTTGTGCAGGTCGGCAAGATGAGGGCATGCGAGCACAGCATGGAAAGGCACGCCGTTGAAGTGGGCAAGGGCGGCCTGCAGGTCCTTGGTCCGCTTCTTTCGAATTAATTCAATTTTTTTAATATTTTTCCATGATAATTTTGGCGAAACCTTGAAAAGCTGTTTGTTTACCAAACGATAAGCAGAACAAAAATGCTTAATATAGTCAGAAAGACTATTTACCGGAAACGAGAAAACGATGTGCGGTTCCTG
This sequence comes from Thermoplasmata archaeon, assembly GCA_021811925.1. GTDB lineage: Archaea > Thermoplasmatota > Thermoplasmata > Sysuiplasmatales > Sysuiplasmataceae > JAJZXY01. The sequence goes on from JAKAPY010000019.1 coordinate 9,270, forward strand.
GGACGCGTGGCCGGGCCGCATGAACTGGCCCCGTTTTCCGGAGGAATTCAATGACTTCTGAAACGCCAATATGGCAGGTAATCGAGGAAACAGCGTCCAAGCTCAAGAAGAAACATGAGGAAATGGACGCCAGAAGCTCGGATCTGGACAAAAGGGATCACGAGCTCTCATCAAGGCAGTCGATCATCGATGAGAAAGAAAGAAACATGAACACCAAGGAGACGAGCCTTAGCGAGCTTCAGTCTGTCCTGACCGAGAGGGAGAAAAAGATAAGCGATAAGGAATCTGACATTCATTCTGCGGAGACAGCGCTCAACAACAAGATCGCCCAGGCCCAGTCCAAGGAGATAGAGCTCAACAACAAGGACAAGCTGCTGAACTTCAGGGAACAGAATCTCGAATCGAAGGCCGAAGAGCTGAACAAGCTCGAGACCGAGATAAAGGATCAGCAGAAGAACCTGTCCGACAAGGAAGGCGAACTCCTGAGGCAGGAGCAGGAACTGAGACAGGTCATCGATCAGGTCGTCGGACGGAGGCAGGCCGTGGTTGCGCTCGAGGACACGCTGCGCAAGCAGCTGAGCATGATGAAGGTCGCCGATCCTACCGTCCAGAAGACACCACCCGCAAAGCAGCTCCAGTACGAGCAGACAGTGGAGCGTGAGGCGCCCGCCCATCATGATGCTGGACAGAGGCAGCCGGCAGAGGATGAGATGTATTGCAGCAACTGCAATGCAATCATAAGCAGGGATGCAGTCATATGCTATTCATGCGGATCAAAGGTCGGCGAAAGCGCTTCCCAGGGAGAGCTTGCGGAGGATGAGATGTATTGCAGCAACTGCAATGCAATCATAAGCAGGGATGCAGTCATATGCTATTCATGCGGCCAGAAGGTCAGCCACGAAGATTCCTCACAGGAAGAGGCTGGGGGGGACGTGGCAAGGAAGGTAATAAAGAAGAAGATTGCATGATGCGGGCCGTGTGATTTCCATGCCACAAACCATTTACATTTTTCATTCCAATTCTGCAAATTATCGCAGATGTATTTTTTGAAGCCGTGTTGTTGCAAACTACCTTGATAATCAGGGAAAAGCCTTTTTATATCGTAGGATAACTCAAAATTTTCGCTTATTCACAGACCTCTCAAAGGGTAGAATCATGAAGAAAACAAGTGAAAATAGGGGACGGTTTGCGGGTCTCTTGATAGTGCTTCTCTTTGTTGCAACGGCACTCGCCGGTGCAATGAATGCCGGAGTCCAGCCAGTGCACTCACCGTCTGCCGCGCCAGCCGCAACCACGATAAGCGGTGACATCACCGTTGGGACGGGGTACAGCCTGACGACATGGACCCTCAGTGGCGGAAGCCAGATTCTCGAGGGCAACCTGACAGTTGCGTCAGGTGGTGTCGTTACCCTCTCGAACGAGAGCCTTATTTTCGACGAATTTTCAGCTGTCAATTCACTTGCCGGATATGAATCCGCCCCGATATACCACATAACGGTACAGGATGGCGGAAAGCTTGTCATGTACCACTCGACAATAACCACCAACATCTACAGGCTGAACGCAATTCCAGTGCTTGGCATAATTGTCCAGGACAACGGAACCTTCAATGTGTTTGACGGCTCTTCCCTCGTCTTCCCTGGGCAGCTTGTTGTATCCAGCGCCAGCATGAATATAGTGGATTCATCCGTCAGTGGTTTCCCTGCCTCCTCGTTCAGTTCAAATTACATCAATGAAACAGTCTTCCCCGTTGGGATATTCGACAACCCGCCTGTTGTCTCGATGTTTGGTGCGAATGTGCTTGTCGAGAGATCAAGCATAGCCATCTACCAGAACAACACCACCGGCACCCAGGCAAACCCTGCAAATGTATTCCATGAGACTTACCCGTTTGCCGCAGACTCTGGAAGCAAGAACAATGTCCTGTACAGGCTTGAAGGCACTCCCACAGCCGTGAACACGGCCGCCCCTCTTCCGGACACCACGAAATTCCAGAACATTGCAAATCTGTCGGCCTATGACAGCGAAAACTATGTGATACAGGCTAACCAGGTCATGGCTGTTACAGGATTCAACACTGCAGGTGTCAGCTCGCCGCTCGTATCTGCGAGCCTTCACATTTCATACCAGATGCAGGGAACAGGCGGTGCAGTGCTGCACTGGACCTATGGCAATGACTCGGTTCCAGCAGTCAATATCACACTGCCTGCAACTTCATCGAATGCGAATGTCTCTGGAGCGCTTCCTGCCGGCCTGACGGTGAATGACCTTTCAAGGGGCCTGGCATGGCTTAACGCAACGGCGACCACAGGAACCATCCTGGTGAACAAACTCTGGGTGGAATTCACATTCAGCTCTGCAGCGTACAAGAACGTGACTGTCGGTGGCTCATCCAGTTTCACCGCAATAGACAGCTTCATAGGTGCCAACTTCAACCCGTCACCGGCCCATCACACTGCAGTGGCAATGACGGACACCGGCCATGCGTACTTCTACAATGTTCACATTGACCTGAGTTCAGCTGCCAAAAGCACAGGCATGTACTCAACGGCCCTCTTCGGGGAGTACTCCACAATGACGGCGAAACCGCTCGAATTCGGCCCGAAGAACACTGCGACCGCACAGAGCCTTTCGCCTGTGGACTCAAATGGCGCCACCTATTACGCCATACCTGCCAGCGGTGTGTTCCAGACGTACGGGATGAATGTTACAACTGACGCAAACTTGAACACCAGACTGGCTTCTGCAATATTCTCAATTTCTAGCGATACGGCCTCCGGTGCAGTCGTTTATGTCGGCGAAATCGGGCAGTCTGGCTTGATTAACACTGGTATATCACTCTCAAAAGGTATTGGGTCCACTTACACCGTGAATCTCTACAATCTGGGCTTCAATTCCCTTGCTGACATAAGCAAGCTCGTCGTATACATTCCAAATGGAGCGAGCATTACAGACGTCAAGAACGTGAACGTCCAGGTCCAGCTGCTTCCGCAGCTTTATCTCTACAGGTTCGCCAATGTAACAGTCTACAGCAGTCAGAACCTGCCCGTCTCGGGAAGCTCTGTCGCCCTTTACTACACCGGCTCAACACCTAACAACCTGACTTCCGGATCCCTTGCCGGCTACTTTGTTGGTCCGGGCAACACATACCAGACGCTTCCGCCTGCTTCGGTGCTTTCCTACCTTGGCAAGACTGCCTCCAATTACAATGTTACCAACCAGTTCGGCAACACACTCATACCTCTTCTCAGTGATGTGATAGATGCTTCAACTTATCCAGACTCTATGTTCACTGGCAATTATTCTGCAGTCGTCAGCTACAACGGAAGCTCATTTGGAAACTCGATATCATTCACACCGTACCCGATAATAACCGAACAGTCGCTTGTTCTTACTGTGAACATCACAATCGGCATCACGCTCCCGCTGCCACTGATACAGGTGGGAAGACCATACGTTGTGCCTTCTTTCCTGTATGTCAACCAGTCAGGCACAGTCATCTTCAACGTGACCGACAGCGGCCAGACAGGCGTCAGCTCGTTGCCCATCAATGTGACCGACGGTGCAAACGGGCAGTTTGTCTCAGACTACCAGACAAACATATCTGTCGGACCCAGGTCCACCATCACGGTGAGCATCAGCTGGCATTTCACGGCCCCGGGCAATAATACACTGTCAGTCTTTGCAAACCAGTTCAGGACAGTCCCCGAATCAAGCTACGCAGGCGACACAAACTCGACAATATTCTACGTTGAGCCAAACCTGCCCGAGCTTGTCATTCTGTCCTCCGGAATAACATTCAATCCATCACCCGCCTACAGCGGAAAGTCAGTGGCAATTACCGCCGCTGTCCAGAACTTCCTGGGAAGGGCAGGAGCGGTAAATGTCACTGTTGGATTCTATTACGGCAATCCATTGACTGGCGGCAGCCTGATAGGTAAGAGCAGGGTAAACGTCTCAGCCGCAGGCTCGAACACAACAACAATCTCGTGGACGCCAAATACAATCGGACAGGTTCCGATTTACGTATACATTGACCCGTTCCACCATGTGCAGCAGTACAGCACTGCGGGCAACATCAATTCAAGCGTGCTGACAGTCTACCTGTCAATCGGCGGACAGGATCTGGTTGTCAATGATTCCAACTCGAATCCTACTTCGCCGTTCACAATCCCTGCAGAGCTAAACCTCTCTTCGAATGTCATTGTAACGCAGAGCGGTTACCTCGCATTGGTCAATGGCGGACTGAATTTCATTGAGACCTACGGCGGGCAGTATTCCTTCCTTGTCAACCAGACAGGCAGGCTGCTGATAGAGAATTCAAACATCACATCCACACAGCAGCTCAACCTGTATGTATACGGCAGCTCGAAGCTCATAATAGTGAACTCGGTGATCGGTGCAAATGTCAACATAATACTTGGCGGAGGCTCCGTTGCCTGGATAAACTCGAGCAGGGTTGAGGGCACAGTGTCCACGGCCGCGTTCTCCTCCTCTGCTCTGAACACATACAACGCAACATACTCAAACCAGCTGACCGTTGGTTACAACGAGATAGCCAGGCTGTACAACGTGTCGGTTCCGTATGTCGCCCAGCAGTCAAACGCAGTCATTTACATCTACAGGTGGCTGACAGTAACAGCGTACGGACCTTCAGTGACAACAATCTCCGGAGCAGTTGTCACTCTTGACACATTCTCGAATCTGACAAGTCCGTATGGCGGCCTGTATGCCAGGGTCACGACCAACTCTGCAGGTGTTGCAGTGTTTGCAGCCCTCTCTGACAAGATGGTCTCCGGCACAGATATTTACACCGGCAACTACGTCGCGAACACATCCTATAACGACGCCGGCACCTGGTATGCGCCGGAGGTTACGGTCTCGCTTGCGCATTACACTGCTCCTCTCCTTCAGATAAACAGCTACATCAGCGCCCACCTCATCATCAGGCTGCCAGACCTTGTTCTCACTTCAAGCGACCTGGTGTTTTCCACGAACCCTGTCGTCGAAGCGTCACAGGTGACGGTAGATGCGATAGTTTACAACCTCGGCTACGGCTCGGTGCACAACAACTTCACAGTAACATTCTATCTGCCGGGCTCATCGCCTGTGAACGTAACCACGAGCCTGCTTGTTCCTCTGGCTGTCAGCAGCGCTGTTCCGGTCGCCGCCACATGGACTGTGCCGATGTCATACGGAAACATGACCGTGAGCGCGGCCGTCAACCTGAACAGGAACGTAACGGAGATAAGCTACGGCAACAACTTCGCTTCAACCTTTGTTGATGTGCTGAGCCTGCCGGATCTGTCACCGGTGAGAATGAACGCTACCGGCAGTTTCCAGGAGTTCAGCAACGTTACGTTCAATGTCGTCATCGGCAACACCGGACAGACGGCGGCCAGCAATGTCCCCGTGCAGATACTGGACGGCAATTCGACCAAGAACCTGACACACCCGATAGCCAACGGCACAATGCCCTACATTGGTGCAAACGCCAAAGCGGTTATAAGCATAATATGGACAGTCCCGCAGCTCCCTGCCGGTGTCACCTCGGAGCATCTGTACTTCGCCGCTGTTGTCAATCCAAACCAGACTGTCAAGGAGTCGAATTACACTCAGAGCACCACTGCGCAGGCTATACAGCTCAACATAACACGCGCACAGGTCACCGCATCTGTCTACCTGTCTCAGACTTCACTCACAGCCGGGTCATACATCTCCGTCACTGTCAGCGTGGTTTCGAAGGTGACTGGAAAGCCGATGGCCGATTACCCGCTCACCGTCACGCTTTACAACCTCAGGGGCATACCGCAGACCAGCGTCAACTACCAGTTCACCACCGGTGCTAACGGCGTGGCCACCGAAAAGATATCAATACCCTCGTCGGAGTCTCAAGGCTCGTACCACTTTGTCGTCTTCTCTGAGGGACAGTTCGTCAGCTCATCCCAGTCGTTCAATGTTCTTTCGAATGGAACCGGAACAGGCATACCGCTGCTCTACTGGCTGCTCATACTCGTTGTCGCAGTAGGCGCTTTCGCAGGCTTCTCAGCTTACCTCTACAGATACGGGCTTGCGAGGGTTGTCGAGTGTGGAAACTGTGGTGCCTTCATACCGGAGACATCAAAGAAGTGCCCCTACTGTAGCGTCGAATTCGAGCCCGGCACTGCAAAGTGCAGCAACTGCAGTTCCTGGATTCCAGCCTCCTCAAAGGAGTGCCCGATTTGTGGCGTCAAGTTCGCCGATGAGGGCGAGAGCGACAGGGAAGAGGACACCACTGCGGAACTGAGGAAGCAGTATTCCGTCTTCGCGGACAAGTTCAAGGCGCAGGCGAAGGTAGAGCTTGGCAACAAGTACACGGACAAGGCATTCCTCTCCTGGTGGAAGAGACAGCCAACATACACCACATTTGAAGACTGGCTTTCGAAGCAGCAGGACGCAAGGAAGGCTAAAATGATCACATGCCCTGTCTGCGGCGAGCCAAACACTGCCTCGTCAAAGGAATGCATGAAGTGCGGTTCTCAGCTGTCACAGGCGGAAGCACAGAAGAAGGATGACCAGCCGCCAAGGCCCCCGGGTCAGCCGGAAGGCAAGGCGCCTCCGCAGGAGCCCAGGAAGGTAGTTGTTCCAAAGCGTGTAATCAGGAAGATAGAAGACAGGCCCCAGCAGCAGCCGCCCCCCGACAACTCCGGAAACAAAACAGGCGAGGATGGAAGCAACGCTCAGTAGGCGCTCCATCCGCCATCTATACTGACTGCTGTTCCGGTGACAAAGGACGCATCTTCGGATGACAGGTAGACTATCAGCTTTGCGACCTCGACAGCCTTGCCGAACCTTCCAAGGGGGTGCAGCGCCTTGTCCTTCTCAACGGCCAGGCTCCTGTCCTCGACCCTGTTGAGCGCCTCCCACATCATCGGCGTCTCAACATCGCCCGGGCAGACGGCGTTGACCCTTATGCCGTCGCTGGCATAATCCAGAGCCATGGCCTTTGTGAGCTGTATCACACCACCCTTGGATGCGCAGTAGGCCGCCTCGTTCCTGACGCCCACTATGCCGCTCACGGATGCAACGTTGACAATGCATCCCCTGCTCTCCCTGAGCAAGGGAATCGCAAACCTGCTTGCGGTGTACACACCCTTCAGGTTTGTGTTCATTATCCAGTCCCACTCCTCCTCTGTCGTTTGGTCGATCTTCTTTGAAAGGTATACACCAGCGTTGTTTACAAGCACATCGAGCCCGCCGTGCTTCTTCCTTACGATGTCCATCAGTTTCTCTGTTTCCTGGTAGCTTGCAACATTTCCCTTGAAGAACTCGACATCCCCCTTTCCCTTCATCTGGGAGAGCGCCTTCTTTCCCTTTTCCCTG
>JAKAPY010000186.1 GCA_021811925.1 Thermoplasmata archaeon
CGGCTGTGATCCGTGTTTTCTGAAATAAGTGCAGCCGCCTTTCTTATCGGCTCGCACCAGTCGTCATGACAAGGACCCCTCTTCATCGTCAGGTAGACACGAATGCATTTCCGCTTGCCTTCTCCACCGAGCATCCGCAGAAGACCGTCCTTGACTTCTAAATCAGGTGGGCGTAGTTTTAGAAGCTCCGACTCTTCCAAGCGCATGGGCCTGCATCCTCCCTGGGTTGAACCTGTTGAGAAGAAGCGAGTTTGTGACAACTGTGGTGCTGCTGAAAGCCATTGCGAGAGCTGCCAGAATTGGAAGATAACCGTACATACCGATACCCATGAAGGGCACCAGGACACCCGCTGCGACTGGAATCAGCACTGAGTTGTAGGCAAATGCCCAGAACAGGTTCTGCCTTATCTTTGAAAGCGTCTTCCGCCCGAGCATTATCGCTGTGGCTACGTCTCTCAGGTCGTTCTTCATCAGTATCATGTTGCCTGATGATTTGGCGACGTCAGTTCCGGAGCCTATCGCAATGCCCAGGTCCGCAAGCGCTAGAGATGGAGCGTCGTTAACACCGTCGCCCACCATTGCAACGACATGACCCTGCTTCTGCAGCGTCGAAATCACTTCCTGCTTCTCATCGGGCTTAAGCCCGGAACGATAATCTGTTATGCCCGCCCGTGAGGCAACAAGGGATGCAGCATGCTCATTGTCTCCGGTGAGCATGATTACCCCAAGCCCCATGCTTTTCAGAATTTCGACAGTTTCATTGACGCCCGGCTTGATGGAGTCCTCCAGTTCCACGTAACCGATTGCCTCTTTTTCGTTTCCGACAACGATCACCGTGCGGCCGCTGTTCTCGGAGGAGGAAACACCTGCAGCGACGGCACTGCTCAGGGTGTGACCAGTCATCATCTCTGCCATGGAAGGCCTGCCGGCCCAGTATGCACTGCCGCTTATCCTTCCCCTGACACCCATTCCCGGAATGGACTCGAAGTCACTTACCTTGGACGGCACAAAACCGTGCTCGGCTGCATACTTTGCGGATGCTTTTGCGATAGGATGTTCGGAGCCGTGTTCAAGCGAGGCGAATAGGGCGGCGACATGCTGCTCCTTCACCGGACCAACCGGGTGAATGCCTGAAACGGACGGCGTTCCATAGGTTATAGTGCCTGTTTTGTCGAGAAGCACCGTATCCACTTTTGTTGAGATTTCAAGCGCCTCGCCGCCTTTTATTATTATTCCGCTTTCCGAGCCCTTCCCTGCGCCGACCATCAGTGCTGCCGGAGTTGCAATTCCAAGCGCACAGGGACAAGCAACAACAATCACTGAAACAAAAGCGAGTATTGAGAAGGTTAACCCGACCCTTCCGACGAAGTACCATGAAAGGGATGAAGCGAGGGCAACAGTGACAACGATTGGAACGAAGTAGGAAGATACCCTGTCGGCCAGTTTCTGAATGGATGCCCTGCCTTCTTTGGCCTCGGTCACCAGCTCTATTATCTTCGAAAGAGCGCTATCCTGTCCTACGGTGGTAGCCTCCACGGTGAAACTGCCTACTGTGTTCATCGTGCCTCCAATAACCCGGTCTCCCTTCTCAACAGTGACAGGGATTGTTTCTCCAGTAACAAGGGACTGATCGACCTCACTCTTCCCTTCCTTAACAACACCGTCCACAGGGACTTTCTCGCCCGGTCTGACAATTACTAAATCGCCTTCTCCAACCTCTTCGACCGGGACAACTGTTTCGACTCCATCCCTGACGAGTCGCGCTGTGCTCGGCTGTAACTCCATTAGCCGGAGAGTGGCATTTGAGGCCCTCTCTTTCGTCAGGTCCTCCAAAAGGCCGCCCGTCCTGATCAGTGCGATGATCAGAGCCGAGGCATCGAAGTAGACACCCATTCCATGGGCCCCGGAGTAAGCTATGACAAGGAACGCGCTGTAAAAGAAAGCAGTTGAAGTGCCTATGGCAATAAGCGTGTCCATGTTGGTTGATCTGCTTCGCAGCCCATCCAGAAAACCTCTGTAAAACCTCATCCCGGGATAGAATTGCACCGCGGCGGCCATGGCAAGAAGAAGATAATGGCTCCCTCCGAATGGCAAATAGCTGATGACAAGTATAGGAATGCCGAGCGCCCAGGAGAACGCGGTTGCGATCTTGTTCTTTCTCAATGCGATTTCGGGAGCATCGAACTGCTCCTTGCAGGCTGTGCAGCAGAAATAATACGTCCTGTCGCCAAGGACGCTCTTGATTGTTGCAGTCGACTCGTCGACATACATTCCGCAGATAGGATCTTTAGCCATCTGAATTGGTTACCCTGCTGCTCACTTCTTCACGTACTTTGCAGGGTTCTTGTCAAAGCTGACCTTGCAGCCGGGCCCGCAGAAGTAGTACTCCTTGCCGCCGTAGCTTGACTTGATTTTTGCCTTGCCCTCGTCCACGTTCATATTGCATACAGGATCCTTTGCCAATTGTATCACTGCTTTCAAACTACCACGAACCATTATATTATCTATTTCATTGACAATTGTATGAATTATCTGCAATTTTCCATCCATTATTGAGAAGAATCAATGGATTAGTTTAAATTTGTAAAGACTCATAATCGAGACAGGAGAGGATAACCTGAGGCAGGCAGTGAAGCTGTTGATGGATGAGGCGGATGTGATGCTGATAAAGGAACTTCAGGCAGATTCGAGGCAATCGATGCGCTCACTATCCGGCAAGCTCGGAATTTCGACCCCGACTGTAGCGTCGAAAGTCCAGCGCCTCATAGAGGGTGGAGCAATAAAGTCATTCACAGTCATCCTTGATTCGGCGGCCTTCGGGCTGAAGGACTACGTCGCCGAAATAAGGTTCCAGCCGCGATACCAGAAGGAAATACTCCGCTCAATGGTGGAAATGCACCATGCGCTGCTTACCCAGGATTCCAGGCTCATTGGTTTATTTTCCGGAACAGAAAAGGAGGCTGCGATACTCTACAACAGGATGTCCCATGTCAAGGGCGTCACAAGCGTCGCCCTCACGCCAACTGTGGCCTATGACGTAAACCCATCGCGCCCGTCAATTGAAAGCGGGGCAAAGCTCAGTTCCACATGCTATTACTGCAGGGGTGAAATCGGCGTGGCTCCCGTTGTAGAGAAGATCGGTGGAAAGCAGCGTTACTTCTGCTGCACCAGCTGCAGTGCCTTGTACATGCAGAAGTACAGGGAACTGAAGGATGGGGCCGGCTACTGAAACAGACAGCTTATACAATTTACCCGATCGGTGTCGTCTGTACGCAGATATAATTCAACGCGATTCGGACTGCGAACCGCCCGTGTAGAGTTCAAGATACGGCGCGATGGAGTATATCACCTTGTTCTCGGCCTTCCTCAGGTGCTCCTCGAAAGTTGATCTGCTCACACCCATGCTTCGTGCTATTGAGTCTGTTGTGATGTTTCGAGGCGAAGTGTAGTAGCCGTACTGCTGCGCCTTGAGAAGTGCAGATCTCTGCTTCCCGGTGAGATCGGAGAATACGCTGTTGACCCACATGCTGCTTGGAAGCACTTCAAGGGAAATTTCT
>JAKAPY010000187.1 GCA_021811925.1 Thermoplasmata archaeon
TGCGTCTCAAAGCTTCCCCTTATCGCATTCGATATTGTCTCTGATCTGTGCGACTTTGCTCCCCTCATCTCCATGCACATGTGCCTTGCCTTGATTGTGACCATGACTCCCCTGGCACCTAGCCTGGTGAAGAGGAAATCCGCAATCTGGCTGGTGAGCTTTTCCTGCACCTGTGGCCTTGAGGCAAAATACTTGACAGTCCGCGGCAGCTTGGAAAGGCCGACAATCTTCTCGCCCGGAATGTAAGCTATCGAGACCGAACCGAAGATGGGTAGCAGGTGATGCTCGCACATCGAGTAGAAGGGGATGTCACGTATTGCAAGTATGTCCCTGTATCCCGGGTTCTTGAATGAGGTTATGCTCGGCTCGTTCTCAAGTTTCATCCCGGCGAAGAGCTCGGAGTACATGCCGTAAACTCTCCTCGGCGTGTTTCGGTAGACCTCTGTCCCCTCTTCCACCCCTATTTCCTTCAGGATCGTTCTTACGGCCTGTTCAATCCTTCTCTGCGAACCAGAACCCCTCATCTAATCGGTGCCCCGGTTCTTTGATGTTTGATTCATATATGAATTTGAGCACGTTTTCCAGCCACTGGGCCGGCCAGGGGCCATGAGTTTACAGATAGCTTATTTAATCTCAGATGCCCCTTTTATCGCCCATGCTTCTTTTTGAAGGCAAAAAGGCTCTTGTCACGGGTGCGTCCAGGCGAATCGGCCGAGCTGTGGCCCTACAACTGGCGAAGGAAGGGTGCTTTGTCGCAATACACTACAAAAGATCAGCCGCCGATGCCGGAAAATTGCTTGAAGAGGTTGAAAGGGCCGGGGGGAGCGGTGCTGTACTGCAGTCCGGTCTCGAAGATGAAGCATCGTGCAGCGAGACCGTGTCAAGAGCAGTGACGGTCTGTGGGGGGCTGGACTTCCTTGTCAACAACGCATCTGTTTTTCCAAAGGGGGATATAATGACCTCTGCAAGGGAGGAACTTGAACATGCGATTCTTGTCAATGCATGGGCCCCGCTCTGGCTCTCAATTGCATTTGCCTCAAAAGTCTCATCGGGAGGAATAGTCAATATGCTTGATACGCGCATCAGCGGCTACGATTTTTCCAATTTTCCCTACTACCTGAGCAAGAGGGCACTTTCAGATATAACTGAAAATCTCGCCCTCAGGTTTGCCCCCTCCATAAGGGTCAACGGCGTCGCCCCGGGACTCATAATACCCCCGGACGGGAAGGACGAGTCCTATCTGTCAAAGATAGAGCCCATAATACCCCTCAGGGCCCACGGGAGTGTTGAAGACATCGCGAACGCTGTTTCTTTCCTGCTCAGGAGCAATTTCATTACGGGGCAGACAATTTTCGTTGACGGGGGTCAGCACCTGACGCACCACGTATTCGGAGGCAGGAGCAGGACCTGAGCAGCGGCCCGGACTGCCCCTCCAGTGACCGGGTTGAAACATGCCTTCAGGGTAACGGCCGTCTCCCGTTGCCAAAGCTTCATTAGAGCATTGGACCTTAGCGGCATCGATGTGCTGACAGTCCTGCACAAGCAGGCGCACATCGCGGGAACATGGCCCAATGCTCGACCAAATTCATATCAGGGATTTGCTTCTGAGATGTATAGTTGGAATCAATGAACACGAGCGTACACAGAAACAGGATGTCGTTGTCAATGTGGAAATGTGGGTGAATGTTTCCGAAGCGGTAAGGTCCGACGATGTGTCGAAGACAGTGGATTACAAGGAAGTCAACAAGCAGATAATCGCGGCGGTTGAAGGCTCAAGCTATTTTCTCATTGAGTCGCTTGCCTCAAGGATTGCCGATGTTTGTCTTGCAAACAGCAAGGTGCGCAAGGTGAGGGTCGAGGTAGATAAGCCGGGAGCGCTCAGGTTTGCCCGGAGTGTCGGCGTGGAGCTGACAAGAGAAAAGAATTCAGATCATGACTGAAGCCTATATTTCACTGGGTTCGAACATAGAGCCTGAACTGAATATGTTAAGGGCCGTACAGTCCCTGAGCAGGCTGGTGAGGGTAATCGGCATTTCGACGGTATACCTGACGCCTCCTGTCGGCGGGATGTATCAGCCTGATTTCCTCAACTGCGTCATCAGGGTTGAAACAGACATTGGCCCCAGGGAATTGAAATTCCGCGTCCTGAGGTCAGTGGAGGTTGCCCTGGGGCGGGTGAGATCTAGGAACAGATACGCTTCAAGGACGATCGACCTGGATATACTGATGTACGGGGACAAGGTCCTGTCGAGTCCGGGCCTGAAGCTTCCAGACCCTGACATTTTCAGGCGCCCCTTTCTCGCCGAGCCTGTGCGTGAGCTTTCACCCGGACTGGCAATACCGGGCTCGGGCAGGAGGATAGAAGAAGTGGTTTCTTCCATGGATCTGACAAAGATGGTGCCCATGAATGACATCACAAGGAAAATCAGGTCCGTTTTGTAGCCATATCGCCCCTTTAAGCAGGACCGGGCAGCCATCTCACTCTGTGTAGTGGCATGCAGCGTTGCTGCAGGAGAACACCTTGATTTCTCCCCTGTCACCGTAGACCGGCTGGAGTGTTCCTATGGCGCAGGTGGGACAGAAGAAGACGAACTCCTCCGTCTTGTGCGCTGTGAGCACACTCCATATCCTGTCTCTTGAGAGATACCTCGAGAGGTCAGTGAGGGTCACGTACCCTACAACTTTTCCCTTGTCCGTCACGGTCGTCCTTTCAAGTCCGTGCTGGACGAGATATTCGGCCGCCCGGGGGATGGATATATTCAAAGGCACCGCCGGCAACGGCCTCCTCATCACTTTCTTGACTGGCACCTCATCCGGTTTCTTGTTGCGGAGTATGAATCGTTTTATCAGGCTTCTTTCACTCAGAAGCCCCACGGGCCTTTGCTGGCTGTCAACAACAACCAGCCCATAGGTCTTGTGTTCCACCATCTTCCTAACCGCATCGAAAACGCTGGCGTTTTCATCTATTGTCATGAATTCCGAACTCATGACCTCTGACAGTTTCATCAATTCACCTTTCCTGCTCCATGTCTGTTCTTAGCCGCCTGGGTTGTATTCCCACCTGCTGTCATATAAACGTTATCGAATTACGATAGCCAAATGAAAAGATTAACATATTCTGTCCACATCCTTTCTAGGGGAGTAAGGTGCCGAAGGAGAATAAGATAAGCTGTCCCGCATGCGGGTTTTCCCTCAAAGCGGGGTCCAAGACTTGCGAATTTTGCGGTTATGAATTCGAGGAGGAAGGCCTTTCATCTTCCCAGCCGGTTGCAAGCAGGGACACCGTCGGTATGCAGGAAAGCAGGCAGTCATCAAAGCCGGCAATGTCAAAGAATGGCAACAAGAAGACCAATGGGGCCGGCAAAAAGACGGCCAAGAGCCCTGCAAAGGGGGCAGTGAACGGCAAGAACGGCACCATGCGCAGGGGAGGCGCCCAGGACGATGACTTTCAGGCAGACACCACTGCGGAACCCCGTCTTGAGCCAGATGATACAGCAAACGAGAGCGGGACGCAGGCGAG
>JAKAPY010000188.1 GCA_021811925.1 Thermoplasmata archaeon
CACGCAGGGCGGTCAAATGGAGTGAGAATATGAGCAAAGTAACCAGGGTGATTGTGGTGTACGCAAACTGGTGCCCGCACTGCGTACCCACCACGGTCGAGCCTATGAAAGAGGTCGCAGGGGAAATGGGAGCCGAACTTGAGCTCCTTGACATAGATGTGGCCGGTGAGCTCGCGGACGAGGTCGTGCAGGAGCACGGCGACTGGTGTGCAGATTACATAATACCCCAGGTCTTCTTTGAATACACGGACGGCACCGTGAAGCATGTCATGTCGGGCTACTCCGAGTCGGTCGACATGACCAAGAGGGCCATCGCTAATCTGAGAAACAGTGCATTCTACAGGAAAGCCTCGTCCTGAGGGCTCAGTTTCCGCTGCTGCCGGAAATGCCGCCGGCCGGTGGACTCCCTGAAACGAGGGTGACTGGCGTGTATTCCCAGGAGTGGCCCCGCTCCCTCATCACAAGCGACCTGAGTTCCTCCATGCTTCCGACTTCCGGCCTGATTATGGATTCGAATTCAAGCAGCCTCGGACCGTGCCTTGCAATTACCCTCTTCAGCGTTGTGAAGGGGAGGGCGATACCATTCGTCAGGCATATGTCCGTTATTTCTGCTGCGGAATTTCTGTTCATCCTGCCCTCGAGGGCATCCATCAGCATGGGGTAGTAGATGGACAGGTAGAAGTTGTTCACCTCGCAGAGCAGTGCGGCCCTGAATTCCTGGTGCGAATTGAATACCTCGGCATTTACGAGCTTCGGCAGCCCCGCATCACCCGTACTCTTCTCCTTCGAGTATTTGCCGATGAATGTGCTGTATGTGGCGATGGCATCCTGCGGGCTTACGGCAACCACGGCCTCAGATCCGAAGGAGGCGATGAAGCCGCTGTGCACCTCTGTCATAAGCTGCCGTCTCGAGTTTACGTCCGCCAGGACCTTGTTTGCCTCGTCAGGCGATATGAGCCGCACGATGCTGTTGATCCTGCTTGACGACGCATGGCGGATTATGGTACATTCGACCACATTCCCCTTCTCAAGCGCATCCGCATCCGTCATCTTCACATTGAAATTCTCTGCGTAGAGGACATCGTTCAGGACGACGCCGTTCTTTGACCTTGACGATACGACAAACACCGAGCGCCTCTGCTGAAGTACATCCCTGAACATGGGAAGGACCCTCTGGTTCAGGTGCCTCCTGAAATGTGTATAATACCATTCGGACGGTACCGAGTCAACCGCAGGTATCACATATTGGCCGACAAACCACTGAAGAAACTCGATCCTTCTGACCTTCTCTTCCTCGACCGGCTTCGCCCCGGAAGGCGCCCTGTACACCTTCTCGAAGACATCATCGGCATGTTTTCTGACACCTGGAAAACAGAAGCATGCCGCCCTGTAGACTTCCATCTCTGCATCCAGATAGTTGTGGACGGAAGCAAGTGAGCTTGTCCTGTTCATGAATTCGACGTACGCTCCAAGGAGGTATTGTTCGAAAATGAGGTAGTCCCGGATGACCAGGTCGGACAGGAAATCGTGGCCTCCCCTCTTTGCGGCATCGATTTCGATTTTCATCTTTCCCAGTGCACCGAATGCCTCTTCTTTCGAAAACCTGTTTCTTGAGCTGGCCTTCCCGAAGACGGACGAGAATACCGCCTGAGCCAGGCTGCCCTCCTGGAAAACAGCTTCCTTCGCCTGCAGAATCTCCTCTATGGATGAGGACACATCATCCATGGTGAGGTTTTCGTTATACTGGTAATAGACGTAAATCACAAACTCGGTCTGAAGCTCCGGATCGGAGCTTATCCGTTCGTCTAGAGTCGCCGCTTTGATGCTCTGCATTGGACTACAACCACGACTTGACTTGCTCCATGAGGCTTTAACCTTTGCGCCGCGGTGGATTTGCAAAAAACAGAGGGTAAGTGGTTTGTTGAATTCGTTTCGAAGCTGCCTACTTCCTTCTTCTCATCATCATGACAGCGCCGATTGCCGACAGTGCGACCACAATTCCAGCCACAGAGCCCAGGACCACGACCTCGGGGGTCAGTCCGGAGCCGGATGAGAATGCAAGGCCAATTGTCGGGTCATAGGCAAGCTTGCTGTAGTTGGTTGCCCAACCAGCTGGTGTGTTGAAGACAAACAGCAGACTCGTGTAGTTGAAGTCTTCCGCGGTAAAGCCGTGACTGAACATTGTCATTGTCACGTTGACCTTGGTGCTTGTTCCGTTGGCATATGTTGCGTTTGCCTCATTTCCCCAGCTGACGTATCCGAGCTTCAGGAAGTTCTGTCCGACTATGGACACATTGTCTTCAGTTCCCCGGGCAACAGGCGCCAGTGCGGCAGCGGTTGCAACGCTGCTGCCTGCCTGGTTGCTGCCGTCGGGTTCGCTTACAGTTACACCCTGATTTGTTGGTTCCTGGCCCGAGCTGTCACGGACCGTCTGGTGTCCCATGACAACCGCATTGAGGGCAAGTTTGTCGGATGTGTTGTTAAGCCATGTCCACTGGTTGACAAGCAGGTCAAACTTCACATGGGCCGTTGTTGCATTTATGTGGAAGACAACCTGAACGGATGCTGGTCCGGCAATCATGTTGGACCAGTTCATCATGTCGCTTGCCTGCGCGTTGTCGGTGCCAACTGCATACGGCATTACCTTCAGTTCGTTCGCGGTAAGGCTGAATGTGATGTTTATCATCTTTGTTGTGTTATTGTACACGACAGATACACCGCTCGAATAGTTGAGCGGCCCGTTACCTGCGCCCTCCATTTCAGGGAATGCCCTAGTCATGGGGAGCACGGCGACCGGCTTGTTTGTGGAGTTGAGCTCGTAGACGCCTCTGACGGCGACTGTGAAGCCCGTGTTGTTCCCGCTCGCATTGCGCTGGAATATGTGCAGGACAGGTTTGTATCCCTGGAACCACACAGTAATCGCGCTGTTCTGTACTATCAGCTTGCTAGAGTCAGACTGGACAAACACAGGGGTGTTGGTCCCGTTCTGCGTCGGTGTGCTCTGGTTTCCGTCTGCCAATACGAGCGACGTTGCCGAAAGCATAACGAGCGCAGCTATGGAGACTGCTAGCGTTCTGCGTAAACTCTTCATTTTTCTCCTCGGCGCAACTAGTTCCGCCCTTTTCTTAAATAGATTATTTGACATCCTTCGAACACATTGTCCGCAAAATGATTGACGCATTCCGTATGGAGTTGCTCATTGCGGGAAGGAGCCAGAGACCAGCCGGGAAGGGGCGGAAGGCTCATTCAAACGGCAGGGCATGGGCCCATTTCGCATGATCTGCACAGTGCTCCGCACGTGCCTGAAACAGCCGTTTCAAATGCCAAGCTTTAAAAATACCCCTGTAATCCCATCATTATTACACCGGTGATAGAACATGGCAAACGACGCCCAGACTAGTACAGAAGAGACAACAGATTCAAAGATCAACTCGGGCGACCTTATACAGCTTGAACTCGATGCATGGATCAATGAGACGGGGAAGCTCTTCCAGACAAGATC
>JAKAPY010000189.1 GCA_021811925.1 Thermoplasmata archaeon
CCCCTTCCTTCTTGCCTATGTCGATGTAGCCCATGATTGAGTCCTTCGCCTTCCTGTTTATTACAGGCCCCATGTCCACATCCCCGTCCGCAGGGTTTCCCACCTTCAGCTTTTCGACCTTCGCCGTGAGAACATCCATCAGCTTCCTGTATGCTCCCTCCTGTACTATCAGCCTGCTAGTCGCAGTGCATCTCTGTCCCGAAGTCCCGAACGCGCCGAAGAGAACTCCATCCGCGACAATGTCCATGTTTGCATCGTCCATGACGATCACCGGGTTCTTTCCGCCCAGTTCGAGGTGCACCTGAATCAGCCTTTTCGCTCCCTCGGTGTACACTTCCCTGCCAGTGGCCACTCCTCCCGTGAAGGAGATGGCCCTTATCGACGGGTGGTTTATGAGAGGGCTCCCAACATCACTCCCGCTTCCGGGGACCATGTTGATCACGCCGGGCGGGAATCCTGCCTCGTCCACCAGTTCAACAAACCTCGCTGCGCACAGCGGCGTGTCCGTTGCGGGCTTGAGCACGATCGAGCAGCCGGCAATCAGTGCGGCGCCCATTTTCCAGGACGGGATCGAGACTGGGAAATTCCACGGCGTGATCATTCCCACCGGCCCCTTGGGCAGCCTGACTGTCATGTTGAACTTGTCAGGCAGCTCCGAGGGAGTGGTTTCGCCGAACATACGCCTGCCCTCACCCGCCATGTACTTGAAGAAATCAATGGCCTCCTGCACTTCCCCTTTTCCCTCGCTCAGGATCTTCCCCATTTCCTTGGTCACCAGCAGGCCAAGCTCGTCCTTGTGCTTCTCCAGGTTCAGCGCTGCCTTCAGCAGCACCTCCCCTCTCATGGGCGCAGGTATCTCCTTCCATACCCTGAACCCCTTTTCTGCGGACCTCACTGCAAGGTCCACATCCCTTGCATTGCCTCGCGCAAATCTTGCAAGCACTTCGCCTGTTGCAGGGTTGAGCGTTTCGAAGAATTCATTCCTGGAACTTTCGGTCCATTGCCCGTTTATGAATATCCCATATTCCTTCACCATGCTGACCATCTCTTTCGTCTGTGCCACCGATCATCCTGCACGAAGTAGATTAAAGGATTCAACTTATTGACATTCAGGGTGCGGCGATTGTGTTCCCGTCGAAGAGGAGATTTATTACTCGGCTCACAATCCACTCCCAAGAGCGGGAGTAGCTAAGCTTGGCCAACAGCGCAGGACTTAAGATCCCATAGGAAATTCTGTCCCGCAGGGGTACGTGGGTTCAAATCCCTCCTCCCGCATGCCAGCCCCCGGAGAATGCCAAATGCTATTTAGTGAAATCACATATTTTCGCGCATGAGCATTTCTGTCGCTGAGCTAAAAGGAAAAGATGCCGATGAGCTGGAACAGATTGTTCTCGCCATGCTAAAACAGAATCCTGGAAACGCATTCGCCTTCGACGAGCTTGCGGATATGATCAGCGGAAAATTCGATGTGGAAAAAGAAGTGAGATGGTCGAGAGTTGTCAGCAGGTCCGAGGTATTCGACTTCATCAGAATTGTTTACAGGCGACTGTCAATGGCGGAAGCCTGCCTTGGATCGCTTGTTGCCAAGGGAAAGGTAAAGAAAGTAAGCATAAGGAGTCCGCAGGAAGAACAAGATTTCAGTGCCTTGCCGGGATACACGACCTACTACTATCTTGCTGAAGAAAACGGGAACTGACAATTCAGTTGCATTGTTTTGCCGGGACTCAGAAAGAAGGCCGTTTTGATGGAGGAGAACGGACTGCAGCCCCAGGCAGTTCAACATCCCTTGCACTGCCATCGCCACCTGTTTCTGCGAATATGTGGATAGCTCGCGTTTAAACGATTTCCACACTTTATTCCCCCTTTTGTGCCTGCATACGGTTTAAATGCACAGGCAGTGCTTAGCTGCACCTGCAGGTGCGTGTCCACATGCCTAATGAGCTTAATTTGCCGGTGCGTGCCATAGGTGCCGTCCATACGAAAGCTGGAAAGGAGGAAATCAGGGACAGGAAGGAGGATACTGTTTCCGACATCGAGATATTCGAGGAGTTCGAGGATGCTCTTGAAGGTGTCGAGGGTTTCTCTCATCTCTTCATCGTCGGTTATTTCAATCAGCTGCGCCAGGACCAGCAGGGTGTGCTGAAAGTCAAGCCGCGGAGACTCCTCAGGTACGGCCTCACCGAGGACGAGCTCCCACGGCTTGGAGTCTTTTCGCTAGACTCGCCATCGAGGCCAAACCCGATCGGCCTTTCGCTGTTGCAGCTGCTTTCAAGGGAAGGAAGAATGCTGCGCGTGCGCGGCCTGGACTACTTCGACGGAACACCTGTTATTGACATAAAGCCGTACCAGTCCAGTTACAGGGCGGATGAATATACCATGCCAGAATGGTACAGGACGCTGCACGAGCGTGCCGGCAGCGTCTGAAGACCATCGTCCCTCATTCCTGAGGCCAGAGCGGACAAATGGCACTTCCACTGAATCATATTTCGACTGCGTCCTGAAGAATAAGGCGTGGCCATAGCGCCTGCACGGCGTGCCGTCCCTGTCCGATTTGTCCGTTCCATGCAAGATTATTTATTCACACATACATCCCATATCCATGGATAGGCCCCTTGTCAGGAAGGGTAAGAGAGTCTCGCTTGGGATATATCAGAGAGAAGAAATACCAAGGATGTACCGTGAATTTGCCGACAGCGAAGTCCAGCAGTTTCTCAACAGGCCCGACAGGCTGTACTACCTTGAGGGGGAATACGACTGGTACGACGGGCTCAAGAAAGACGAAAAATCGAGGGTAATGGCCGTCCTCCTCAACAAAGGGGCTGGAAAGGGGCGATCGGATGTCGAACACGAGCTCATCGGCAGTGTCGGGATACACGGCATTGATACCATAAGCAGGAATGCGGAGCTTGGTTACCTCCTGTTCAGGAAGTACTGGGGAAAGGGATACGCAACGGAGGCCGTATCGCTGGGCATAGACTACGCCTTCCAGACGCTGAACCTGAGGAAGCTTATTGCCAGGGTTATGGAACCAAACAGGGCATCATCCTCGGTGTTGGAGAAGAACGGATTCGTGCTGGCCGGAAGGCTGACCAGACACCATTACATCAAATCCTACGGATACGTTGACGAACTCAATTACGAATTGCACAGGGGCAGTGTGAATGATTGATGGGCTGGGGGTCAACTAGAGCGACCCTAGCTATATTCTGTCACCCATACCACCAATGATCCGGTATACGGGGACTGCGAAACCTATTTATGCAAAATCAATTTGCTAGGACATATAGACGGTCGCCGATACATAATTCATTATGTTCTTTCGGCAGGACCAGGCCACATTCATGTCATGGCCAGTTCGAGGAATCCCAATGGCAAGAGGAATGAATACAGCTAGGAAGCTCAACGGTAACAGGAAGAAGTTCAGATGGAGCGAGAGAGCATACAAGAAGAGAATACTCCATCTCAAGGAAA
>JAKAPY010000190.1 GCA_021811925.1 Thermoplasmata archaeon
GAGATTGCAAAAGCAATCTCTTATTATGCAAGCCACAGGGAAGAGGCGGAGGCCGCGGGAACGCTTGCCAGGAAGCTCTTCATCGAAAAATACTGCTGGGATCGGCAGAAGGAGATACTCAGGCAGTCCCACTGGATATTCAGAGGCAACAGAAGCTGAAGCAAAGGACATTCAGCGACGGGTTGTTGGAACAAAAGACTATTTGCATGATCGTGTTAGTCCTACATGTAAAGACAGGGGCAGTGTAATGGCAATAACAACCATCAACCCGTACAGCAGGAAAATGATTAAGGAATACAAGGAAGAAACGGCTGATTCACTCAAAAACAAGATTGGCGGCATAAGGGAGAGTCAGGCAGAATGGAGGAAGGACATAGACTCCCGCATCTCATATCTCAGGGAAGTGCTTAAGCCCAACCTGCTGAAAAGGGAAAAAGAAATAGCGGAACAGATGACAATCGAAATGGGGAAACCTGTATCGCAGAGCATTGCCGAAGTCAAGAAGTGCGAGTCGCTTGTCGATTATGCAATAGCCAACTTCGGCAGATTCCTTGAGCCTGAGCCCGTGAAGATTGACGGGGCGAAGGCTTACGTCAGGTTTGATCCCCTTGGCGTTGTCATGCTTGTGATGCCCTGGAATTACCCGCTCTGGCAGGCCTTCAGGGCAGCCGTCCCTGCCCTTGTGGCCGGCAACGGTATTCTTCTCAAGCATGCATCCATAGTTACCGGATCGAGCCTTCTTATTGAAGAAGTGATGGATACGCCCTTGTTCAAGTCGGCCGTAATTCCAGGATCTCGGGCGCTCGATCTGATCAGGCAAGTGGATGGTGTCTCCTTCACGGGTTCTACTTCGGTGGGCGAGAGCATCGGCCAGGCCGCGGGGAAAGGGCTCAAGAAAGCGGTGCTTGAGCTTGGCGGCTCTGATCCGTTCGTAGTCCTCAGGAGTGCGGACCTCCCAAAGACAGCCGAGCGGGCAGCATTCGGCAGGCTGCAGAACGGCGGACAGAGCTGCATTGCATCGAAGAGGTTCATTGTTCATGCCGATATTTTTGACGAGTTCCGCTCCCTGCTCAAGGACCAGTTCTCATCTGTTGTAATGGGCGACCCAATGGATGCGAAGACATTCCTGGGCCCACTTTCCTCTCAGGAGCAGTCCAGGACAGTGAAGTCACAGGTGGAAGAACTGAAGTCAATGGGTTTGGTGGAACGATTTGGGAAGGATGAAGGGAACATAATAGCTCCGGTCATTGCCAGCACCGATGAACTGTACGACCAGGAAGTGTTCGGGCCAGTGGCAGTCATGAAGAAATTCAGGTCAAACAGTGAGGCAATACATCTTGCCAACGAGACACCGTACGGCCTCGGGGCATCATTATGGGGAGACCCTGATGAGGCGGAACAGATGGTGCCCGATATAGAGGCAGGCATGGTATTCATCAACAAGGTCGTGGCGTCCGATCCGCGTGTGCCTTTTGGCGGAGTCAAGAAGAGCGGCTTGGGGAGAGAACTTTCGAGATACGGTCTGCTCGAGTTCACAAACATAAAGACCACATGGATACAGTCAGCACCCTGATGTACGACAGGGAAGGCGGGTGGATGCATGGGACCGCTCAAGGCAACAATGAAGACTGTTTTCTTACTGACCCATCGAACCCGGGGCCGCCTTTGACACCTTCGTCCTTGAACTGAAGAGCGCGCTTGAACGCAGCGACATACTTGTGGAGCACTCAGATGGAGGGAACATAACAGAAGGGCAGACTGCCGTTGGCCATGTTGTTTCATGGAAGCCTGGAAGGAGGCTTACTCTCAGAGTGAACTCGGCGTCATGGCAAAAAAAACTCCGCAACCATGCTAGATGTCACCTTCAGGCGGTCGGAAAACGCCACAAGAATAAAGATGAGTCTTGATGGAGTCAGCGAGCTCCCTGGTTGCAAAAGTCGGGAAATGATCGGACGGTTTGTCACGGCAGTTGCTTCTCGTGCAGTCGCCTCCCTTACAACTGAGAAATTCGCCGGATGGTATATGGACAGGAATGCACGCGACACCTCCGGAGAAAGGGCTGTGGGTACTTACATAGATCCGCTCTACCACTGGCCCGGTTTCTTCGCAATGCTTGATGGGCACAGTTAGGGTGAGGGGGACAGCCTGCTTGACATAGGATGCGGGGATGGAGCATTTCTTGTGGCCGCAGCCATGAAAATGTTCAGAGGCTCCAACGGTGGAACTTTTCTGTATTGCGAAAAATCGCGATCAGTCCAGCAGTGGCGAAGGGGTGCGGCGGAATCAGGCATTCCCGGCGGCTGCAGAATTGCCGTGACCCCGGTGGGAGACAAAGTACACCGCCAGGAAGCAGAGAATGAAAACAGGGATCAGAATAAGATCGTCCAGCACAAATACCGACTCCGCATACCAGAAGAAGGCGAAAGTCAGAAGTAGCGCCGAAACTGCCATTTTCATGTTGGCCTGCTTTATCTTTCGCACGCGCATCCTGAGGGCGTAAGATGCAAGCAGGACTACAATGGCACCTCCGGCTACACCCTCCAGTGCAGAAGAGAAATTCTGCGGCAGAAGCGCAACTATGACAATTGCAGCCTCGAACGCCTCAACCGTCCCGACAGAAAAGGCTGTTGCCACAATTCCCCTCTTCCCCGGTTCCTCATGGTGAGCCTGGGCCGCCCCGCTCGCCGCAAGCAAACTGTGCCTGACGGCTCTCCTGGCGCTCCTCACAAGCCTCAGTCCAAAATACAGCAGCAGGGTGGCCGAGAATATCCTGACGTAGAAAAGCGGGAAAAACGAAATGAAGTTGCCAACAAGTGTTGCAGGCAAGAGTATGACGATCACTCCCAGGGCAGCAGCAAAGTACACATTTGCATTCCTCTGTTCTTGATAAAGTGCAATGGCCACGGCGGATGCCTCGGACAGCTCAAGCATTGTTATGCCGATGGCGGCCAGGAATATTCCAACGTTGAACATCGGTGTACGCCTGTGCAAAAGGATAGGTGGATTTTATATCTTGCCGGAGCTGGTCACCTTTTCCAGACTACTTCCAATTATCTAGCACGGAGGGCATTCAGGATGACTGAAGCGTCTATTACCTCCTGCATGACTGCCCCAATCGCGGGTTGAATATAACCGAACGCAGCTATGACCATCAATGCTACGCTGAGGCCGAGCCCAACCATTATGCTCTGCTTTGCGATGCGCATCATCCTTCTGCTTATCGAAATCGCTTCAGTCACAAGGGTGACGTCATCAACAAGTATCACCATGTCTGCTGATTCAGATGAAATGCCCGAACCGTGAGCCCCCATCGCTATGCCGATGGTGGCGCTTGCAAGTGCCGGTGCATCGTTTATGCCGTCTCCAACCATAAGCGTTGTTCCGTGCCTGCGTCCGAGTTCCTTGATGAAGTCAACTTTCTGGCTTGGTAGAAGGTTCGACCGCACATCTTTGATTCCTGC
>JAKAPY010000191.1 GCA_021811925.1 Thermoplasmata archaeon
ATAATTGACGATGGTGACCGCAATTGGAACGTTTGCAGGCAGGCTCAAGTTTGCCGACGAATAAAGTCTGCCATCATGCATTATGAAGTAGGCAGGCTGATAACCGACAGTAATATTGTACCAGTTATCGGTGGTTATTACAAGATTCAGGTCGTAAGCACCATTTCCCGATGCCCTTCCCGATATCCCTGCAAGTGGCCCGTATGAAAAGAGAAAGCCGGCAAAAATTCCCGCACCGAAGACGATTACGAACAGCACGGCCATTACTCTGCCGAAATTGTCGCTCTTCTTCATGTTTCATTGTTACCAGGCGGTCGTTAAATATGGCGTTGCTTACATGTAAGGCTAACTGATTATAAGCCCATCCGTTAGGCAGGCAATTTTCACAGGAACATAATTCGTCGATTTTGCGGCTGCTGGCAGGCATGAGTGATGGAAGTCCTCTGTTTTCCGAGAAACATATCCGACTCAGCACGGCAGATGCTTCCTGAATCACAGACAGACACCGGGCACACAGCTCTGCAGTCCTCCGCCTCACCCTGGCCTCGAGCAGGTTGCCGTTTTGCTGTCAAACTTCTAATGGCTGACAGCCGGTTTGAGGTCAAGGTTGCTCATCTGGCGGCGCAGTTTTTGAATTCGCAGGACAGGAATCCGAAACATCTATAAGCCGTCGAGATTATAGGAATGCCAGGAGAGCGAAGGCATTGTTAGGCAATATGTGGGACTGGGCAATAGTGATAATCGTGGCACTCATTCTTTTCGGAGGAGCGAACAAGATACCTGACATGTTCAGATCGTTCGGAAAGGCTGCGGGCGAGTTCAAACGCGGACAGATGGAGATACAGAAGGAACTCGAGAAGGAAGTTCAGCTCGGCGGAGAGAAAAAGTAAGGGCCCTTAGCCACCACTTCATTCATGGCAGGGCAACTCGACAGTCTCACTGCGGTTTTTCCTTTTCGACCTTGTCCTGTTGTGTGACGGTGTTCCTTTGTGAAACATGCTGCGATGCAAAGAGCCCTGCAAAATACAAACAGGATAACGTAAGACCTATCACAGTTTCTATGAGACCCCCGGTAACACCCGGAGAAATAAGCAGGGCAATGATGAATGAGGCCAATATGCCCATTCTCCAGTTCTCCTTCCATACATCGGCGCCAACGAAATTGAATTTGGTAAGTGTGACCATGACAACTGGCAGCTCGAAGGCCAGACCGAAAGTAAACAGGAAACCGACGATGAGTGTCACCACGGACCTGAAACTCAGCGTTTTTTGAATGCCAAGTGAAATCATATAGAGCTTGACCACATCCAGAAGAATAGGTATGACCAGGAAGTAGGCAAAAGATGCGCCAGCAATGAAGAGGAGAATGGCGGGAATTATCATCCACTTCAACTGTTTCTTTTCATGACCGTAGAGGGCAGGAGCGATAAACTTCCAGAGCTCCACCAAAATTACAGGCATTGAGACGGCGACGCTGAAGAGAAGTGAAACCTCCATCGATGACAGGATGGGGTCGAATACGCTTACATTGAGTACCGTTATGCCTTTCGGAATCTCGTGACTTATAAAGTATCTCAAAGCGAGTGTTGAAAAACTATTCAGAAATGATGGAACGACAATTGGTATCCTTGTCACAACATAGGCACCAATCAGAGGAATCACCACACGTGTTCGCGAAACAGGTACATACGACGGTCCAAAAAACATGAAAAACGCAGTGAATATCAGCAAGGTGATGACGATGCGCTTCATTCGTGAAGCGAGTTCCTGCAGATGATCCAGAAGCGGTGTCGCTGTGGACTCCAGTTCTTTAACCGCTTCATTCATAATTGGGTAGCCAAGAAAAGTTTCTAACTATAAATGTATTTGAAGATTCAGGCGCAGTAATACAGAGTTGTTGCATCTCCATTCCCCTGACGGCAGCCGTTTGAGAAAGAAGCAGAGAGGCTGCAGGATGTGTGTCAGCCGCCTCCTGCGGCAAGCGACTTTCCGATTCGTTTCATCTGCAGATATACAACCAGTGCAATGATTCCGTTCATGAAGAACACCATGGCGATGCCAAGCATTACGAACTGGAAAGGGGGGTAGGGCGAGAGCGGAATGCCAGAAGACGAATAGACTCCCGGTGCCACGATGAATACTATCGACAGTGCTGAGTCGGCCGCAATCCAGATGCCGAACAGGGCCAACTTGATTTTCGGCGAAAAATAGCGAATGCATCCGCCCATCAGAAGACCACTCAGGATGAGCGATGTTTCTTCTAACAGCCTGTAGGTCTGAATAGCCGCTGACAGTGCTAGCGGTGCTGGAAGGTGCCAGTATACTGCCAGAAATGATGCTGGAATGACGACCCATTTCGGAAACGCTACGCTCCTGTATGACAACGCGAATCCCGCGATGAACAGTGCGTAGTGGGAGAACATGAAGAGCAGCGCATACCTGTACTCCATCGATTCGCTGTATGCATTCAGGAAAGAAGCGAACAGCCCCGCAGCTAATGCAACCCTCATGATTACGCCGCGGTTGGGCATCTCCCACTTAATTGGTTGCATACAACAGACCGTTGCCTGCGGATGTAATGAACCTGCCGCTCATCTTACTTGCCGTCTGGGAACTGTCGCCCCGAAGCAGGCGAATCCGCGAAGGACAGTGGTTTCAGACCCGCTGCAAGCACCACGATTACCGAAATCGGTAACAGATAGTATAGCACGTTCAGCAGATCGACCCACATTGGCACGA
This sequence comes from Thermoplasmata archaeon, assembly GCA_021811925.1. Taxonomy (GTDB): domain Archaea; phylum Thermoplasmatota; class Thermoplasmata; order Sysuiplasmatales; family Sysuiplasmataceae; genus JAJZXY01. Next base: position 2,740 of record JAKAPY010000191.1, read on the forward strand.
GAAGAATGGATGATGCCAGTGGGGTGAAATCGAGAAAGATGCTTGGAAGGGATATGCAGCACGAAGCACCGCCGAGAACACCTATCAGGGGGTAGATGACTGAACCTCCGGCTCTCTTAATGAATTTGGCGTTGCGCGACAACCTCTCGATATGCACAACAATGAGAGAAGCAATTATGATTGCAGAACAGAACGAGAAAAGAGTCAATTCTATCCCGTAAAAGGGTGCCAGAATTATCACGAGGCTGGGATTCAGTGTGAGCTGTATCAGTGCGTTGAACAACGTGTGAGGATAAAAAGCGCCACCCGCCTGGAAGAAGATTGCCTGCCTGACGGAGAAAGACGGTCTTCCGAATACAGAGACAAGTATCTTCTCGAGAACCAGGCCATACACCACGAGGTGAACCGACAGGTAGGCGGGGAATAGCACCTTGGCCCATAATCTATCCCTCATTGTGCGCGCGAAAACCATGGTCACGTTCCTGAGCATTATACCTAAAACAGCGAACAGAATGAGCGACCAAAAGGCCAGGGAAACAACAGCGGAGAGAACCAAAGGGGCACTGCCCGGTGCAGTATTGCCGGGGACTATCAGCAAAGTCACATACCAGTATGCGAAAAGAGACACAATGATCGGTATTGCTATCCCCAGATATTTTGAAAAATCACTTTTCCACGCCGTGTTAATTCCGTTCATCTTTCTCCGCA
>JAKAPY010000020.1 GCA_021811925.1 Thermoplasmata archaeon
GCTCCGCCTTCCTGCCCTTTTCATAATCGGAGACAGCAGGGATTTGTCAAAGGAGGAGGAATCGATGCTCCCGGAGGCTGTGCCAGGACGCATTTCAATTTCCCGCACCAGCCTGCAGTCTGATCAGTGTGCAACAATTCTGAACTGGATGCTAGACAATGACATGGCGGTGGACTCATCATGAGCCATGGTGAGTGTTCAATCCCCGATGCCTCTACTCTCATGCGAGGGCGGTCGGAATCGCCGTCGACAGCATCAAGAGTTTTATTTATGTATGCAATCGCCAGTACCATCAAGTGAAATAGATGATGCCGGGGGATACATCAAAGCAGGAGCTAAGAAACGAGCCTGACCCAGAAGGCCAAGCCACAAACGAAGAAGTGGTCTCAACGGAGGATGGCATGTATGCGCTTTCGAAAGCGAGACATACCGCCGAAGTGTCGAAACAGATTGCAAAGCTCAGAAAAAAGGGTCTGCGCCACCGTGCCAAAGCAAGCGGTTACCTCGTAAAGGCAAAGAAATCGGACGAAAAGGCGGCTACGCTGCTGCACAAGGCAAACAAGCTGCGCCAGGAGTCTGCCTCCATTCTTGAGAAGGCAAAAACCAAGGGGAAGGGAGCAGTGGAGTTCCAGAAGAAGCTGGACTCCACAAACGCTGCCTCCCAGGGGTCGGACACGGAGATGCAGATGAGCAAGCTTGAACACGAGGAAGCAAAACTTACCAGGCAAGCCAATCAGATGCAGGCACGAGCCGCATCAATGGCCGAACGCGCCTCCAAGATGAAGAGGAAGTCGGTAGACTTCATGCAGAAGCAGAGGGCTCATGAAATTGAGTCTGCCTGCGGCGTGAAAATGGCCGAGCAGCTGGACCGCATGAAAAGCTGTGCTGGATGCCTATATAACAGGTTCGACTTGTTTAGTAATGCTTATTTATACAGCCATGTTACACGTCATTCGTGCCTTAAGAGCCATGGAAGTGGATTATTGGAAGCAGGAGAAATTTCAGTAGATGAAATTGAACAAAAGAGAGATTTGCTGAATATTGAGGCCGAGAAGCATCGAAGAAACAGGGACGAACTGAACGAAAGGACAAGACAGTTCGCCGACCAGAGAGACAGGCTCAATTCAGAAGTAAGAAAACTGATAGAAGAAGCCGGCAATCACAAGAGAAGACGTGACGAGCTGAACGAAAAGGTCAGGGAAGCAAAAGATCAGCGTGAAATCTGGAACAAAGCCTACACTGACAAGGCTGCCGAACTGGTGGAGCTGCGCAGGTCAATAACACCCAAGACCGGTGCCCCGCCCTCCAAGCTGAAAAGAGATCTGAAATCACTTGAATTCAAACAGATGACAACCGTCCTGACTCCGGACAAGGAGAAGGAGATAGTGGAGCAGATGTCGAAGCTCCAGCAGGAGATCAGGAAGAGGGAAGATTCACTCAAGTCAAACAAGCAGTATTCCGAGCTGCTGAAAAATGTCAATGAGGCGAAGGAAAAGGCGGAAGGGTTCCACAAGCTTGTATCAGAGCTTGCGGAGTCGGCTCAAAAGGAACACGATGCGATGATGGACCTATACGACAATGCAGATCGCATCAGGAAAGATGCGGACGAGGCACAGGCAAAATTCGTCGAAAGCAAGCTTCTGGCTGACGAAGAGCATAAGAAGCACATAGATGCAATTCACCAGGTTCATGACTTTGACAAGCTGCTATACGGCATAAGGCAGAAGCAGAGAAGGCCCCGCGGCGCCGAGGACGCTGAAAAGGTGGCCAAGGATGCAGAAGAAGTCTTCGAGAAGTTCAAGAAGGGCGAAAAGCTCAGCACCGAAGACTTGATGCTGCTCCAGAAATCAGGATACCTGTAGGTCAGGACAAGACTTAAGTACGGAGATTATGTGAATTAACGGGGAAGGTAGACATGAAAAGTCCTTCATTCTGGTTCCTGCTTCTGGGCGTCATCATACCAGGTGCAGTTTTCGGCCTTTTCCTTTATTACAAGGTAAACATCCTTCTTGTCATCATACTCATTACATATGTGCTAACGGTCTTGATCACTTTCATGCCCAGGCGGACTGGGTCCGACTGAAGTGATGCCTGGTGGGCGTCGACATTGCAGGAATACTGGAAAAGAAGGCAATAGGGCTTGAAGAGCTGAGGGGAACGAGGCTGGCTGTAGATGCATACAATACGATCTACCAGTTTGTTTCAGCAATACGACAGCCAGACGGTAGACCTCTTTCAGATTCCAATGGCAGGCCAACATCACATCTTATAGGCCTGCTACACAGAAACGCCCGTCTCCTTGGTGCGGGCATAAGACCCTTCTACGTTTTCGACGGGATACCCAGCAAGCTGAAGAGTGCCACCCTGGAAAAGAGAAAACAGGTCAAGATCCGGGCGGAAGAAAAGTACAGGGAGGCAGTGCAGCGCCAGGATATGGCCAAGGCTTACAGCTACGCAATGCAGACAACAAGGCTCACGGAGGAGATGATTGTCGAATCCATGAGAATGCTGGAACTTCTCGGCATTCCGTACATGACCGCCCCGGCCGACGGCGAGGCGCAGGCAAGCCAGATGGCAGGCAGGGGAGATGTCTGGGCGGTGGCATCCCAGGATTTTGACTCCCTCCTTTACGGAGCGCCGAGGCTGGTCAGAAACCTTAGCCTTTCGGGAAGAAGGAAGATGCCGGGCCGGAGGGAGTTCAGGGAGGTGGAGATAGAAATGCTTGAGCTCGAGCCTAACCTGAAACGACTCGGCATAAGCCGTGAGCAGCTGGTGGATATTGCAATACTCGTGGGCACGGACTTCAATGAGGGAGTGATGGGCATAGGGGCAAAGAAGGGGCTGGCAGCAGTAAAGAAGAGCGGACGTATTGAGTCCACCCCTTATGTTGAGACGCTTGGCGCCGATACTCTCTCTCAGGTAAGACAGACATTCCTGAATGCCGAATTTGTGTCCGATTACCAGCTTTCATGGAAGAAGCCGGATGAGCGTGCACTTGTAGAATTCCTGTGCGAGGAGCACGAATTCTCAAACGAAAACGTGGAAGAGACGTTGTCCCAGCTGAAAAACTCCAACATCAGCACGCAGCAGTCGCTGGACAGCTGGAACTGAGCATAGGGAATCACCGAAGGCAATTCAGCTACCTGTTTTTAAATACAATAGCTGTCTACCAGACAGGCAGCGGTGCCTTCGATGATAAAGAAAGCAGACGGCAACTACGACCCGCGGGTCGTGGAGAAGCAGGTTTCTGAATACTGGACAAAGAACGATGTCTACATGAGGCTGAAGAGCCTCCGCTCGGACGGGGAACGGGTCTTCTTCCTCGACGGCCCACCATACACCTCAGGCGACATTCACGTCGGCACCGCGCTGAACAAACTGATCAAGGATTTCAGGATCCGATACTGGCGCATGAACGGATACAACGTCAGGGACCAGCCGGGGTGGGATATGCACGGCCTCCCAATAGAGGTCCAGGTGGAGAGGTCGTTCAACCTCAAGTCAAAGAAGGACATAGTTGAGAAAGTGGGCATAGACAAGTTTGTCCAGGAGTGCAAGAAGTTTGCGCTTACCTACCTCAACAACATGACTGGACAGTTCACCAGGCTAGGTGTCTGGATGGACTGGAGCTCGCCTTACATGACAATTAAGCCGGAATTTACCGAGGCGGCATGGTCAATGATCAAGACCGCCAGTGACAAGGGGCTTCTCTTCGAGGGCGAAAGGAGCACGCAGTGGTGCTACAGGTGCGGCACAGCGCTGGCCGAAGCAGAAATTGAGTATATTGAGAAGAAGGACCCGAGCATCCATTTGAAGCTGAAGGTGAAGGGAAAGGATGAGTTTCTGCTCATCTGGACAACCACGCCGTGGACAATCCCGGCTAACATGGCGGTTGCTGTTCACCCCCAAAAGGATTATGCGCTGGTCGAATTCAGGAAGGCGGGAAGCAAGCCGCAGCGCCTCTACCTGCTGGAGGAAAAGGCCGAAGAGATCGGCGCACTGACCGGCCAGGAAGAGTATGAAGTCATCCGCTCCATGAAGGGCAGCGAACTGGTAGGTACGGAATATTTCTACCCGCTGGAGGGTTTCTGCCAGAAGGGGGCGGCCAGCGAATGGTCCTGGAAGGTAATACCTTCGGAAACTGTCGAGACAGAGTACACTGGGCTTGTGCATACTGCACCGGGCCATGGCCCGGAAGACTTTGACCTCGGGACGAAGTACGGGCTGTCAATCTACTCGCCGATTGCCGACGACGGGACATTCGTCCAGGGGGCGGGAAACGAGATAGAGGGCAGGAAGGTAACACAGGCCAATGACATTATATTGGAGGAACTGCGGAAGCGCGAGCTGCTTTACCACAGCGGCACCGTGGAACACAGGTACGGTGCATGCTGGAGGTGCAAGACGCCACTGATATACAGATCGACGAACCAGTGGTACATCAGGGCGACTGGCCTGAAGGACAGGATGATAGATGTTATAAACGGCATTAACTGGATACCGGACTGGGCTGGCTCGGCCAGGCAGACAGAGTGGGCCAGGAATCTTAAGGACTGGTGCATCTCACGGCAGCGTTTCTGGGGCACACCGATGCCTGTCTGGCGGTGTTCATCCTGCAATGAGACAAGGATAGTCGGCTCGATATCCGAGCTGGGAGAGGGAGAAGGGTATATCGACGGCATGGACTTACACAGGCCAGCCATCGACAATGTGACATTCACATGCAGAAAGTGCAGTAACGAGATGAGGAGGATACCGGATGTCCTTGACGTCTGGGTAGATTCGGGCATATGCTCATGGGCCTCCCTGCATTACACATCAAAAAAGGACGAGTTTGACAAGTGGTGGCCGGCAAAATGGATAGTTGAGGCCGGGGACCAAACGAGGGGCTGGTTCAATTCGCAGCTCACCACGTCCATAATGCTTTTCGACAAGTCTCCATTCGACTCCGCAATGCTGCATGGCTGGGTAAATGATGCCAGGGGACGGCCGATGCACAAGAGCCTCGGGAATGTTGTTGACCCGATGGAAGTGATTTCAAAAGAAGGCGCGGACTCCCTCAGGTTCTACCTTGTAAGCTCCAGGGCCCCATGGGAGGATCTTTCGTTCCAGCCGGATGGCCCGAGGAACGCCCAGAGGATGATCAACATACTCTGGAACGTCTACAACTTCGCATCCACCTACATGGAACTGGACTCCTTCGTCCCGAAGAAGGTGCAGTGGAAGACATTTTCGAAGGAAATCAAGCTGGAGGACAGATGGTTGCTCTCCACGCTCCAGGGAACAATAGCGCAGTGCACTGCCTTTGTCGACAAGCTTGAACTGCACAAGTACTGCAGGGCACTTGAAAAATTCATAGTGGACGACCTGTCCAGATGGTACGTCAAACTGGTCCGTGGAAGGACCTGGACGGAGGGTCCCGACCCAGAGAAGGAGGCTACCTACGTTGTCCTTCACCATGTGCTAACCGAACTGACAAAGCTCATGGCGCCGGTTGTGCCCTATGTATCTGACGAGATTTACAGGGCAATGAATCCAGACAACATCTCCGTGCATGTTGCTAACTGGCCTCTTGCGAACGAGTCGCTTGTTGACCAGAAGCTGGAGACGGACATGTCTCTTGCAAGGGAAATAACAGAAACAATACTCAAGTCGAGGCAGGAGACAGGAATGAAGCTCAGGTGGCCTCTCCAGCGCATAGTGCTCAAACCCAAGGATGACACTTCCAGGCGTTCCATCGGCAGGATGCTCGACATAATAGAGAAGCAGAGCAATTCAAAGTCAAGCAAACTGCTGCCAGTGGGCCAGGAGTGGGAGGAGCTTGTGCTTACCGTTGTTCCAAATCCAAACGCGATCGGCAAGGTCTACAGGCAATGGTCCGGCAAGATCGCACTGCTGCTCAAGGCAAGGCCGGCAGCCGAGATAATCGAGGGGATAAAGCAGGGCTCATACACCCTCGGTGTTGAGGGCCAGATAATCAGGATAGAGGAGAACATGGTCTCTTTCAGCCACACGCTCCCAATGAACGTCGCACAGGTTGATTTCAGCGGCGGAACAGTCTATATTGATTTCAACATGAACAGGGAACTGGAGCTGGAGTCCCTCGCCAGGGAGGTAATGAGGCGGGTCCAGAAGATGAGGAAGGACCTCGGCCTGAAAGTGGACGAACTCGTGACGGCAAGCATCACCGCCAGCGGTGCGCTTCTGGAATCTGTCCTCGAGTGGAAGCAGACAATCCAGAGCGAATGCAGGGTTTCCGAACTGAACATAAGCGATGAAGCGACCGGAGACATAAGCGAGTCATGGAAGATTGACCAGAACAGGCTTGTCATTGCGCTTACAAGGCACAGGGAAAAGGGGGAGCCACCCGCCGAGGCCAGTCCAGCCGAAGATGCCGAGAAGAACGACTCCATCGTCATGGATACCGGGTGCACGTATGCAGTCTTCGAGGAGAAGCCCGAAAAGGGGTTTGCCCTTTTCTCATCCGCAATGCAGAGCGGCATGGCGGGCCTGTGCCTGGCCAGGGAGTTCCCTGAAAAGCTGAGCAAGAAATACGGGCTGGAAGGGGCAACCATCGTGTGGCTTTCGTCCGTGAGTGACAAAAATTCGATCAAGCCCAACGACCTTGAAAAGATTTCTCTGCAGATTAGCGATTTCTTCAAGGCATCGACGGGCATAGTGCTCATCGACGGGATAGAGTACCTGATTTCAAACAACGGTTTCCAGACGGTTGTCAGGCTCATCCAGCACCTGAGGGATCTCGCCGCCAAGAGCGGCTCAATCCTGCTCATATCGCTGAATCCGGAGACGCTTTCATCCAACGAGCTCGGTCTGATAAGAAAGGAAGTGGACAACGTATTCTGAGCTGCCGGACCATCAGGACAGGCCCAGCGCCGAAAGCATCCTGCCCAGGCCCGGGACGGTGTCGAACCCTGGAAGCTCGTCGAGTGTTATCCACCTGAAATCGGTGTGCTCCCAGTCAATCTTTATGACTTTGTCACTGTCGTCCAGCGCAAACAGGAATGGATGCGAAACCCATACAATTCCCTCCTTCCTTGTCACGATGGGTGAACCGCGGCGTACAAGCGTTGGCCGTTTGACCGACAGTTCCTCTTTCATTTCCTTGAAGGCTGTTTCGGTTGGCGTCTCCCCCTCTTCTATGTAGCCGCTGACTGCCGCCCACTTTCCCTGCCATGAGCCGACCGATTCGCTTCTCTTCAGTATAAGCGTCTTGCCCCCTGACTGGACAAGGCACGAAACCACCTCCCGTGCACAGATATTATCCATCTCCACGGTTCCATCCGCGCCGTTGATGGATACCGGATCCCCTGCTCTGAAGTAGTCTGACGGGATGCCCGCCACCGCTGAAGCGTTCCACTCGGACAGCAAATTCACGAGCCCGCGGGAAGGCTTCTCAAAAATGAATCCGCATTCCGAGAGCCTGGATGTTCCTTCCGCAAGCGTGGAAAGCGCCTCCAGAGGCGGGGTGCCCTTCAGGACATAAACACTGTTAGACAGATGGTCATCGCTCCCGGACACATGTGTCATGCCACCGGAGCCGGAATATTCCCGACTCTCCACCTGCGTCAGGTTGATGTAGCCCCTGACCGGGCCGCCACAGAGCGGATCCCCCTTGAGCTTCAACATCCTGTAACGTCATGCAAGGGCAATTACAATAGCTTTGCGTCGGGAAAAACTGGCTGCCTGAACTGTGACTCACGAAGACGGGCCTGTCGGGAATTTCAAAGATGCACTTTTTTGAACCCGAGTCAGGGGCTTTCTCCTGATATCAACCGGAGGCCCCTGTGATATCCAAACTACACTACAGGCCCGCACCATGAGCATTCGCGGGATGCTTATAAAAATATGTCAAGTGGAATCAGTTTTTCTTGTCAAACTCGGCATAGCCGCATTTGCCGCAGGAAAGTCTGTCCCTGTGCTTCGCCAGAAACACACCCGGACCGCGCTTGTGGCTCGTCCACCTTGTCTTCTTTTGTTTTCCTTCCTTGACCTCGTAGAATGAGCTCTTTGCCATTAAAATCACTTCGCTCCCTGCTTCTTGGCAGGCTGTTTTGCAGCGGGCGCTCCCTTCTCCGCGAGCTTGTTCCTGATCAGTATGTGCTTGTTCTCTGACTTAAGCGCTGTTTCCTTGTCGGCATAAGCCTTCGCGAAAACATATGTCACGTGGCTCCCGAATGAACTCTTCATGTTGTCCACCACCACACCGTCCTTGGTGACGCCAAGGGACTTGGCAATCGCTTCCCTTACCTCTTCCCTCTTCGGCGTCGGAGAATTCGAATGCTTCACTGTGACTTCAAGCTCGGTACGCTTCAGGAGCCTGTTGTCCTTTCTCGATGAAATTTCTATGTCCATTAGTCTCACTTGAATGTGCTCTTTGAAGCTAGAATGAACTAGCATTTAAAATCTCCCCCTGCTGCATGTCTTTCCGTCAGGGCGAAACCTGCCTCATCCTTTTGAGTATGTCCAGTGCCACGCCCATGGTCTGCGGGCCCGAGACAATTCCCGTCATTCCCTTGCCGGGCAGCCCATAAACTATAATTGCACCCTTCATGAGATAGATGGATGCGAGTCCAGCAAGGTCCTCTTCGCCTTCCACCTGTATCTTCGAAGCTCCTGGAAAACTCCAGGCCATAACGAGCGTGTCCCAGAGTTCCTTAGAAAGCACGGCTGGGGGGCTCCTGACCTTGAGCTGTGCACCTGGCACCGACATGAACTCGTCAATCCATTCGGGCGGAATATTCCCGCGCTGTGTCTTCAGGTCGAACACTATGATCTTTGGAACAACACCTGCCGATATGAACGTGTGGCAAACCATGTCTCCCACCGCCACAATGGGATACCGTCTTGCCAGAGCGGACAGGTCCGACTTTTCGATCAGCCCGGAGTACTGCCTGGACAGTTCACTCCTGAGTTCCTCAGGAAGAAACAGGTCCCCATTGACAGTGAATCTACCTGACTCTGAGGGCGTACTTTCCGTTGACATCAATACTCATCTGTTTCGCTATGGCGGATTTTGTATGGTCTACAATAATAAGGTAGCCTTGAAACTCCTTTGATGTCTGGCTCCCGCAGAGGGGGCACTGATCAGACTCCGAAATATAACTGCAATTCTTGCAAGCCTTGAGTTGCTTGATTACCATGCTAACACCTTCAGGCTACGACTTCGTCCTTCTCCTTCTTTGTCTTCCTGCTTCTGTCTTCCTCGATCCATTCGAACTTTCCGAGACCGGGTTGCCTTGTAGTCAATCCGATCCTGCTGTCCTTGGGACTCTTCTCGTTAAGGCTCACTGATATTATCCTGGCCCTGATTTTGTCCCCCACCTTCAGGTCTCTCTTCGTGTCCTTCCCAACTATCCTCTTGCCGCCCTCATCGACATCAAGCTTGTCGTCCATAATCTGGCTTATATGGAGCAGCCCGTCAAAGGGCCCGAACCTGATGAAAGCGCCAAACTCGATGACATCCACGACATGGCCGTCGACAACTTCCTGCACCACTGGCGCGTAGAGCAGTGCATCGTATGCGATCGACTGAAACACCCCGCCGTCGCCGTGCACTACCCTGCCGTTGCCGTCAAGTTCCACATTGTAAACCATGACGACCATGTTTCCCTCGCTGTCCAGCCTACCCTCCAGGGAGCTTCGAGCGAGTTGAGAAACAACTTCATTGTATCCCTCACCAAGCCTGTCGGGAGGAACCCTTACAACGCTATTTCTTGAAACGGCGTGATACATTAATCAATCTCTCCTGTTGAGAAAGTCAAGCAAGCTTCCATGTCGCAACAGCCTCTGACCATCATTGGAAGAATCGAACTTGTATTTAAATGTACAAACAGCAGCCTGCAACTTCAGGGAGGTATTGAGCGACGGAGTCGCTCCACCGGGCATGTGACTTCCGGCTGCATCCGGGACCTGGGCCAGTCTTGCCAGCGAATTGATGCATAGGACTGCCCGTAAGAAAACATTATATCGGAGCAGTTTTTCATCGAGACAGGAACTTTCTCATGTCGACCTTGGAAATATTCGTGATCATTGCAGCGGTAATAGCGCTCCTTTACGCCGTGATACAGACGCTCCTGATATTGCGGATGGATGAAGGCGATCCGAAGATGATTGAAATCGCCAGGGCCATCCAGTCTGGATCCAGAGCCTTCCTAAACAGGCAGTACACCACCGTGGCCATAGCTGCCACAATTCTTACAATTCTGATCGCACTCGTGCCGAAGCTTGGGTCCCAGCCGGGTTGGAAGGAGGCAATAGGCTTCGCAATTGGGGCGGCCAGTTCGGCGATAGCCGGCTACATCAGCATGAATGTAGCCATACGTGCAAACGTCCGCACCGCCCAGGCCGCAAAGAAATCGCTCAAGCACGGGCTCTCTGTGGCCTTCAGGGGAGGAAGTGTCACGGGCATTACCGTCGTCGGCTTTGCCGTCATGGGACTGGCCCTGCTGCTCATCTTCTACGGAGGCAATCCCGAGAACATGCTGGGCTACATGTTCGGGGCGTCACTTGTCAGTCTCTTCGCAAGGGTCGGGGGTGGCATATACACAAAGGGTGCGGATGTAGGGGCCGACCTGATTGGTAAGGTGGAGGTAGGAATACCGGAAGACGACCCAAGGAACCCGGCTGTCATAGCTGACAATGTAGGGGACAACGTCGGTGACTGCGCAGGCATGGGAGCCGATGTTTTTGAGTCATATGTTGTCACAATAGTGGCGACAATGATTCTTGGCGGAACGCTTACCCCGGTTGTCCTGGCATTCCACAGCAATGCTGTCCTGTTCCCACTGCTCATAGCAGGTGTGGCAATCATAGCATCGATAGTGGGCATATTCTTTGTCCGCCTCGGAAAGTCGCAGAATATAATGGGGGCCCTCTACAAGGGCGTCATTGCCACTGGCATCATCGCGGTTGCAGGGTTCTATGTTGCTGCATCATACACGTTTTCGGGAGAATATGTCAACAAGTTCTTTGTGGATGCGATATTGGGAATTGTGGTTGTCGGTCTCGTCATGGGTATCACGGACTACTACACCGACACTGCTTTCAGGCCCGTAAAGTCGATATCAATGGCATCCACCACCGGGGCAGGAACGACGATCATCACCGGCCTTGGCTGGGGACTCCAGTCATCCTTCCTGCAGACCCTTACCATTGTGGGTGCGGTGCTCCTGTCCTATTTCACCACGGGCGGTTCCTTTGGTCCCGGTATCTCCGACTTCGGCCTTTACGGCATTGGAATTACTGGAACAGCAATGCTGTCGATGACGGGCATAATACTGGCAGTTGATGCCTTTGGTCCGATTACGGACAACGCCGGTGGGATCGCCGAGATGGCTGGCCTCGCAGAGGAGGTCAGGTCGAGAACTGATCCACTGGATGCGGTGGGAAACACGACAAAAGCCATAACCAAGGGATACGCCGTTGGATCAGCAGCCCTTGGTGCACTTGCGCTTTTCGCCGCCTACTACGCATACATTTCAGGCCAGGGCTACACGAATCTGGCGATAAACGATCCACTCGTCCTTTCGGGCCTGTTCATTGGCGCAACACTGCCATTCTTCTTCACCTCCTTCCTGATGGGGGCCGTCGGACGCGCGGCCCAGTCCATCGTAATTGAGGTCAGGAGGCAGTTCAAGGAGCACCCGGGGATACTTGCCGGGCAGGAGAAACCCGATTACGGCAAGTGCGTCGATGTTGTCACAAAGGAGGCACTGAGGCAGCTTGTGGTTCCTGCACTGGTTGCTGTGCTTTCTCCCATCCTCGTAGGCATACTGCTCGGACCGACGGCGCTGGCAGGCCTGCTCATAGGCGTTGTGATTAGCGGCTTCGCGCTTGCCATACTCATGACTGTTGGAGGAGCAGCGTGGGACAACGGCAAGAAGCTCATAGAGACAGGGGAACACGGCGGAAAGGGCTCGGAGGCGCACAAAGCGGCAGTTGTGGGCGACACGGTAGGAGATGCGACAAAGGACACCGCCGGCCCGGCGATCAATCCGCTGATTAAGGTGGTAAACACAGTCTCCATCCTATTCATTGCAGTCATGATAATGCTGCACCAGATGCTCTGAACCGCCTTGACGGCAAACACTTTAACTTTTATTTATTTCTATTTCGACTCGTGGAAGTGGAACGTTGACAATCCTCGTTCGCAGAACAAAAGGCAAATTGCCGGCGAACAAAATCAGGGCTGCCGGCGAGGCCATCGGCAAGGGACGCATCGTGGTCTTTCCCACTGAAACGGTATATGGCATCGGCGGCGATGCTCTTGACAAGGATGCTGTAAGGAGCATTTTCAGGATCAAGGGCAGACCCCCAGACAACCCGGTCATCGTCCACGTCGCGCATGCCAGTGATGTCCGGCTTCTAGTCTCGGAGATACCTGCAACTGCAAGAATCCTCATGGAAACTTTCTGGCCTGGCCCGCTAACGCTCGTGATGAAGAAAAGTGAAGCCGTTCCGAATGCAGTCACCGGTGGACTGGGGACTGTTTCTGTGAGAATGCCGGCAAACAGCGTGGCTCTTTCACTCATAAAGGCTGCAGGCACGCCGGTCGCCGCCCCGAGCGCCAATCTGAGCGGCAGGCCAAGCATAACAACCTTCGGCGAAGCGGTAGCCGAACTCGATGGCAGGGTGGATTTCATCATAGACGGCGGGAAATGCAGAATCGGGGTGGAATCTACAGTTTTGGACATGACGAGGAAATTGCCCCTTCTTCTCCGTCCGGGAGGTCTGCCCGTGGAGGAAATTGAAAGGGTGATTGGCGGCATCGATATCCACCCGGCCGCCAGCGGCCGCGGGAAGTTCAGGGGAAGGGCGCCCTCTCCGGGCATGAAATACAGGCACTATTCCCCTGTTCACTCAAGTGTGATCCTTTTCGAAAAGGGACAGGCTTCAGGTCCTTCGATCGCAGAGGCAAGGGACAGGCTGCTCTCTTCCGGCTTTACCGTTGCCATGCTGGTCACCGATGAAGCGAGATTAAGGAAGGGAGTTGTGGTAAGGCTTGGAAGCAGTAAGGAGCCTGAAAGGATAGCGAAGGGTCTCTTCTCGGCATTGAGGCGGCTGGACAGGAGTCGTGTTGATTTCATACTTGCGGAGGGGATAGATGAAAAGGGGATCGGGCTTGCCGTCATGAACAGGCTGAGGCGCGCATCCGGAGGCAACGGCCCAGAAGAATTGGAGAATCTGATTGCACTGAAAACGGGCACTCAGAGGTAGTCCTCTGGCCTGCCCGCATAAACAGTCTCAGTCAGCTCTTCCATCCTCTTTCTCAGCGAGCCCGTTGTTTTGGCCATTACGTTCACATGGCCGACCTTTCTCCTGCGCCTGATTCCCTCCTTCCCGTACCAGTATAGCGCCGTTCCCGGAACGGACAGGATTTTTTCCTCCATCTCCCTGTCCATATGCACACCAATGATGTTGAGCACGCCGCTTGGCACGAACAGCTCCGGTTCCGGTACGGGCAGGCCCGTTATGGCCCTCAAATGCTGCTCAAACTGGGAAATTGAAGAACCGTGCAGGGTGTGGTGTCCAGTGTTGTGGACTCTCGGCGCGATCTCGTTTATCATCGGCTTCCCATCCCTTATGAAGAATTCGATGCCCATCACGCCCACGTATCCGAGCCTCTCGAGCAGGGATGAAGCGATTTTCCTCATGCCGAAATCCCTGTAGGGCGCCATGTTGTAGAAGAGCATCCCCTTTTTGTTCAAATTAAACGATGGCCTGTGAGCCCTGAACGTTCCGTCTGGGCTGCGCGATGCTATGATTGAGGCTTCCGCCTCGAAATCGATTCGCTCCTCAACGACAAATTTCCCCTTCATCCCTATCTCGAGTTTTTCGGCATTCGACCTGTCAGTGTAGAACTGGCCCTTGCCGTCATAGCCACCCCTGGATGACTTGATGACTGCGCTTTCAAACCTGGTTGCGAGCCTCCTTGCCTCAGCGGCATCCTTCGCAACATAGAAATCTGCAACAGGGAATCCTTCATCCCTGAGGTACTCCTTTTCAAGTATTCTTTCACGCTTCAGCTCAATCGGTTTCATGCCTGGAAGAAGCTTTCCTGATCGGTAAGCGTGCATGAGCGCCTGCTCGTTCACATGCTCGAATTCGTATGTTATCACGTCGCACCGTTCGACGAAATCCCTGTATGAGCCAACTGCAAAGTAACCATCCGCCACTCTCGCCGCAGGGCCTGCCGACTCGTCCAGAATGTAGTAGTTGTTTGGCAGTTTTCTGCCCTCGATGATAGTCATCCAGCCGAGCTGACCGGAGCCTATGATTCCCACATTCATCAAAAACAACACCGGGTCTGTCGCAATCAGGGAAGTTCCGTCGACAGCACTTCTTCCGTCTGCTTCTTCATGAAGCTGACAAGCTTGGCCCTTATCTTTTTGTGTTTGACAGCCAGTATCCTCACGGCGATAAGCGCTGCATTTTTCGCGTTGCCTATTGCCACGGTGGCAACCGGGACACCCCCTGGCATCTGCACTATGGAAAGGAGCGAATCGATTCCGTTGAGATGTTTAGAAGGTACCGGCACGCCAATTACGGGGAGCTCTGTCAGAGAAGCAATCATTCCCGGGAGATGTGCGGCCCCCCCCGCTCCTGCAATGATGACCTCGACTCCCCTCCCGGACGCATTCTGTGCGTATTCAAACATAAGATTGGGGGTACGGTGCGCAGAAACAACGCTGTATTCTGTCTCTATGCCAAAGGAGCGGAGAAGATCCACTGCATCCTTCATTGTGTCAAAATCGCTCTTGCTCCCCATTACTACGCTTACGAGAGGCATGGACAAAGTATCGGGCGGGCATTATTAAAGCTCTGCCGCAGGCGTTATGGTGGTTCCTCACCGCGTGTCACCTGCCGTACAGGCCAACCAGTTCCGTGCTCCCTGCCACATGCCCCTGCATGGCCTTTTCAACATCCACCCTGGTCGGGCCCTTCTTCAGGTTGAGCTTTGTCGAAAGTGCATAGAGCCTGAAATGGTAGGAATGCGGCTTGCCGCGCGGAGGGCATGGACCGGAGTATGCAAGATTGCCGAAGTCGTTGACGCCCTGAAGGCACTCTTCCGGCAATCTTCCCTCCTCGAGCACCCTTCTGTTTCCTCCTATGTTGTAAACAACCCAGTGAACGAAGGTTCCTCCGGGAGCGTCAGGGTCATCCGCAATAAGCGCAAATGTCAGGGCGTCGTCCGGAGGCTCCGTCCACTGCAGCTCCGGAGACACATCCAACCCGTCGCATGTGTGTTTTGAAGGTATTAGGGAACCGTGTATGAATGATTTGCTTGATATCTTCAAGATACCACTCGTCCCGCCGACGCTGAATATGTACGTCAGGGTGATGCTTCAATATAACCCTTTCACGATTTTCCGGAAAGGTCCGGACTCCGGGTAAGGCCTGCAGAGCTATGCATTGACTCCAGCTCCAGTATTCTGCGCTTTGTCCTCAATCCACCGTGCGCCGAGTAACCTCCCGGGCCAGTGGCAGAAACTACCCTGTGGCACGGAACGAGCAGCACCAGGTGATTGCACCTCATTGCTGTACCCACGGCCCTCGCCGCCCCGGGCCTGCCGACACGCTTCGCCACTTCTCCATAAGTAAGCGTCTGGCCGGGCGGAATCCGTCTGATTTCATTCCACACATCCTTCTGGAATTCTGTTCCGCTCATTTTCACATTGATGTCCCGGAGATCTCCCTTCCCTCTGTCCATGTAGTCAACTATCCGGGAAGATGCGCCGCCGGATGAACGCCTTCCCAGAGGCTTGCCTGAAAGATGGACTTCTGTCACGAAACCATCCGATTCAACGCAGTTGATGTACAGGGAGAGCGCGCGGCTGAAGGCAGATGTCACTTCGCCTGACAAAACGAGACCACTCCCTGGATATGTGAGGTGCATCCGGGCTAAAACCGTTTCGCGCGTTTCCAGGTTCAGGAGTTTTTGTCTGCTGACCATTGTGTGACCAAGTGTGGAAGGGACTCGTCATTTGGGCGCGCTTTGTTGGCATCTGGTTGGGAATGCGGCATAAAGTGCAGTGTAAATA
>JAKAPY010000021.1 GCA_021811925.1 Thermoplasmata archaeon
GTAACCTTCCCGAAGGACCCTGTTTACGAATAGCTCCCAACCCTTGATGTTCTGGATCTCATCCAGGAATAGATTCTTTCTATTCCCATAGAGTTCTATGAAAGTCTCCAGGAGAATTTGAAAATCGCTGCTTTCAAAACCGATTATCCGTTCATCGTCGAAATTGAAATAGAAAAATGATTTCTTGAATTTAGTCTCTATCAGCTGCCTCATCATTGTGCTCTTGCCGCATCTTCGAACACCTTTGATCACACACGCAGAAGTGCCAGAGTAATTGACCACTGAATGGAATTGACTCCTTTCTACGGTGTGTGAAAGCACTTCTGGTTCGCTCATCTGATCTGCTATCACTATTCTCAGGATTGATCTTGAAATCACAATTCCTTATCATCTCGCTTAGTATAAATATTGTGCACTATGATAGACAAAAATATTCTTTATAGTGCAGTACAATATAGTAAACTTGCCCAAAGTTCGGCAACGGCGCTTGAAGAGGTGGACGTGTGCACATTTCGCTGACTGCCTCGTAAGACCTGTGCCTTCACTCGTAACTAATGCCGTGATTCGATAACCGACTTCTGCCTATACCGAGACATTAGAATCCCTGATTGCATATACACCAGTGCATGGGCACTGCACGTCTGACCCCTACTCAACGAGAGGAGGAAGAGCTGTCAAGGACAGCAAGACAGACAAACAACGCAATCCCTTTGAGGAGAGCACAGGTGATACTCCGTTCCATACAGGGCTTCACGCCGCCGAAGATCGCGGATATGCTCGGTCACCAGGCCTCTCCGCGGGCAATGCAGGAAATATCCTCCGCATCCCTACTCGTCTGCGCCCTCCACTCCGCCAGCAGCCTCGGATTCGGTCTGGGTATCATCTACGACAACGTGTGTTGTGTCTTTGACGAATAAAGCGGCTATGAACGAAGCTAGACACATGACGATGGTTATTCCGGCAACAGTGGGCCAAATGTTGGCATAGACACCATGGCCGCTCGCCAGAACCGCGGGCAGAGCAAAGCCAATCACAGCACCTGAAATGAAGATGCTCAGTTGCATACTCAAACTCGAGCCTGAATACCTCCACTTGGTTTCATACGATTCTGTGAGCAGCGAGGGAAGAACCGCATTCTCGAGGTATACTATGAATCCCCAGCCAAACATGAGGAGGATGATCAACGGCTCATTCCTTGTCTGCAGAACCAGGTAGAACGGATATGCAAACACCGCACCCAGCAGCCCGGCAAGTATGAACCATATTTTTCTCCCCACATAATCGCAAAGAACTCCGACAATGACTGTTCCAGTCAGTGCTCCCAATCCAAGATATATCGTTGCCCTGCTGGCAAAGACCGCATTCATATGAAGCCCATAAGTCATGTACAAAATAGCAAACGGAACTACTGTGACGCTTGTGCCTATGACCTCGGGATAATTCAGCTGAAGCAGAAGCAACATCTTCTTCCACTGCTTAACCATTACTTCGGCCGCCGGGTACTTTTCCACCTTGTGGGCTTTGGCGATTTTCTGGAAAAGTGGACTCTCCATCAGCCTGTACCTCAGAACGCCACCGATCACAGCTGCGACACCACCGACAACAAACGGGATTCTCCATGTCCATGCAATGTAAGCCGGATGACCTAGATCGGCAATCAGACTGCTTGCGAATATAGCTGCTGTGGCAAGACCGGCGGGGCTCCCGGCTTGAACCCATGAGGTCCAGAAGCCACGGTGTTTTGACTTGGCTGCAACTTCAAGAACCCAAGTGGAAGCACCTCCGGCTTCTCCGCCAAGGCCGAAGCCCTGGACGAGCCTTATTACGCTCAACAGGATTGGCGCAGAAGCCCCAATGGATGCTGAACCTGGTAGCGCGGCGATGGCGATAGACCCGATGCCCATTATCAATAAGGTCAGGAAAAGGACATACTTCCTTCCCAGCCTGTCACCGTAATGACCGAAGACAAAAGCCCCAACCGGCCTAGTGAAGAATGTCAGTGCGTAAGAGAAAATCGAAAGAGCAAGTCCCAAAGCAGGAGGTAAGCCGCTAAAGAAGACGAGCGGCCACGCGAGCCCTGCCGCCAGCGTTGCGTTGAAGAAATCGAAATATTCAAAATAACTGCCCAGTCCGCCTAGAAAGGCAACTCTTGTAATTGACCTTAGGCCCGGCCCGGAACCAGAGGCTGAGACGTTTGCAGAAGGCACACTGTCAGGCATTTATGCTGACCCCCCATTCGCCATACCGGGCGTCAACGTAATAAGGCTATTTAAAACCACGACATGGAATAGCAAGCTGATCATTCTACTCCACTGTTTTCGCACACGACGTTTCTTTCCCAGCGCGAAATACCTGCCATTCATGTACATAATGAACAGCCACATGTAAACAGCAATAAACTCACTTCGACATTTGATGAGTGAAGAGATATTCACATCGTGCCATTAGAGTGCTCAAAATGGCAGCTTGGGCGAACCCGCTTCTATCAAGCAGATTTTTGACTACGTCCAAGCCTGCCAATCATATTCCATGGAACTTGAGCGCAGCGGACTCCACGGAGTTAAACTGAAGAAAGTCTTGTGGACCAGTTTACGCATGTTGGAACCCTGTGATGCCTTGTTGCGATTGCTTCCTGCAAGAGCAACTGCGCGATGTACCCAACCAGTCCGCTCAAATGCCCTCGCAATGGCCGTGAACCTGTGACCACTTATATCTCAGCCCTGAGTGAGATAGGAGATGTGTCGCGTTTCCTCATTCATCTCTCCCTTCCAGATCCTCAGCCCCCGATAGTGGTATCATCTACAACCAACTTCATCTTTTCCCTGAGGAATCATCTGCTGTGATCAATCAGCCCAATGACAGGTTCAAGCCTGTCCACAGAGAGAATGCCCTCGGTCGCCTCAACCATAGGGAACTTGTGAGTGAATATCCTGTCAAAGGGGATTTCGACGTCTCGAAGGTCGAGCATAGCCTTGTAAAGGTCTGTTGGAGATGCGGCATATGTGCCGGTCACGTGAATGCCCTTTCTTGTTACCTGGAAGGGGTCCATCGTCCGTCTCTTTGTCATGTCCATGCCAACGAGGATAAACTTGCCGCCTATCCTCACCATCTGCAATGCCTCATCACATGCAGTGGAGGCACCGGACGCCTCAATGACAACGTCTGCACCCTTGCCATCCGTCAGCTCGCTTATCGCTCTGACCCTCTCCTTGGGAGTTTTCAGCTCTTCGATATTCAGCGTCTTGATAGCGCCAAGGCTTCTTGCAAGGTCAAGCCGGTGGCTTGGAGCTCCAATAGCAATGACCCGGCCGCCGCACAGCTTGGCTTGAACGATGGCGCTCAGGCCAATCGGCCCCGTTCCCTGGACAACTACAGTGTCGCCTGCACTGATGCCGTTCGCTCTCTGTATGGCATGCACCAGGGTCTTGTTCCCTATAGCAGCCAGAAGTGCCTGTTGAATGTGCTCCTTCCGCTGAATCTTTACTATGCCGACACCTGGCATCAGATGGACATATTCTCCGTAGCCACCCCTCAGGTATGGACGGGAATCACATCGGCTGAGTCCGTATTTGATTCCGCGCTCGCACTGTGAGAACTCTTTCAGAACAACACAAGTGTAACAATTCATGCATGGAGCCACGCTGCAGAAGGCTACGTAGTCTCCTTCAGAAATCTCCTGACCAACTGCATCATATTTTTTTCCTTCGCCAAGTTTCTCCAGTACCCCAACGTTTTCGTGACCAAAAATCATTGGCGTCTCAGTTTCAGGGTTGTGCCACTCCCTTGCATCAGAACCGCAGATACCTGCATAAACCATGCGCACGAGCCCTTCTCCCGCGCCAACTTCAGGGATTTCGAACTCCCTTATCTCGAGAGGCTTTTCTGCACCAACAAAAACAGGGGCCCTGCATTTTGTCATGCTGAGCCGTATAGTGGGTTGCAGTATAAGTTTGTCGCACATGATACCCTGACCAAACCATATCTAAGCAGGATGTGGCCCTTGCCAATGAAGTTCTCAAAAAAGGACTATAAACAGTCCTGATTCGCATTCAAGCATTCACATCCACCTTGTGTTTTTGGAACGACCTGCAGAGTCAATTTGAAAGATTACAGTAAGAAGAATCTCATGTTGGATTTTCGTGCAGCCGTGAACAATTAATATAGTCCGGACGATTTCTCTCGACTTTCGGGTGTTGGATTGGCAGAGGTTTCAGGCGCGGGGAAAAGAAGTGACGTTTTGATAACCGGGGCGCTGGGTGCAATCGGTTCATATGTCCTGAAGAGGTTCATCAGCGAAGGAGTCAGGCCTTTGGTCTATGACATAAGGAAGGATCTGACACTCGTCAAGAATGTGGAAGACAATTTTGACTTTGTTGAAGGGGACGTAACAGACGAGAAAATGTTTGGGAGAGCCATTGAAGACAAAAACATTACATGCATAGTTCATATGTCTTCAGCGCTGGGTAAAGTGTGTGAAAGTGAGCCGAAAGTTGGATGGCACATTAACGTTGACGGCACATTGAACGTTCTGGAGAATGCTAGGAAGCACGGGGTAAAGAAAGTATTGTATGCAAGTTCAAAGGCGTCGCTTGGTCATTTGACTGGAGAGTTCGGGCATCCAACTTTCAAGCCGGTTGGAGAGGATCACCCCTTCAGGCCGGAATCATTCTACGGCGCGACCAAGGGTGCCTCAGAGCTGTTGGGACGGCAGTACAAACGCGAATTCGGATTGGAGTTTGCCGCTTTCAGATTTGCCTCAACGTACGGCCCGGGGAAAATGAGCAGGCATGGAGTCGCATCTGGCATAAGTAAGATCATCGAGGCGGGGATCTTCAACCGCCCTCTAGCAATAAAAAGTGGCGGCGACCAGAAGAACGACTATGTGTACAACGGAGATCTTGGAAAGGCAATCTACCTGGCATATAAAGCCAGCAGCAAATTGAGCACAGCCTACAACATTGGAAGCGGTGAACTTCACACGCTCAAGGACGTGGCAGAGATAGTGAGGGAACGGCACCCTGCTGTAGATATAGACATTGGACCCGGCCTGGTGGACGTGGCAAATGCGGGTGAATTGAGTTACGGGCTCATGGACATCGCCAGGGCAAAAAGGGAAATCGGGTATCAGCCTGCATTCAACCTGGCTGATGGCATAGCCGATTATGAAAAGACAGTGGCTTCCGTGGGCCTGGATCATTCAGTCTGATATAACCGCCTATTCAGGACTGAACTGGATACCTGTGCGAATGGGAACTCTAGAAAGCAAGCATTGTAACAGAGTGCATGATCATTGATACAAGAGCAAACAGCGACTGAATCAGCATGTGTATACGTTCGTCACATGAAGACGCGATGTAACGCGCATCTAATCGTAGACACGCATAAAAATTAACATCTAGAGTGATGATATAATCCGGGATGAGTACGCATTTCAGTGACCTGAAAGGAAAGGTTGTAATTGTCACAGGCGCAGCCGGCGGGCTCGGATCAAAATGTGCTCTGGAACTCGCGCGCAACGGGGTGAAACTTGGTCTCTTTGACATGCATCCGGACATAGAGAAAACAGCCATGGAAATCAAGTCGGAGAGAGGGATGGAAAATAATGTTCTGTACAAGAAGGGGGACGTGTGCAGCCTTGACAATGACAGGTCTTTCACAGATTCCGTCTACAGAGCATTTGGCAGGATGGATGGTCTGCTTAACATTGCAGCGATATACAGGGGACTTAAGCACACCAGCCTATTTGACTTGACGGAGAAGGAATGGGATAACACAATGGCTGTCAATGTCAAGGGCAGCTGGCTGATGTCTAAGGCCGTGGCCCCGTTTATGATGAAGAACAAGAAGGGCAAAATAATCAACATATCCTCAACGACCGTGTTGTCTGGCACCCCTCAGATCATGCATTACATCACATCCAAAGCCGCCGTTGTTGGCCTTACGCGAGCAATGGCCAGAGAATTGGGAGGCGACAACATACAGGTCAATTGTGTATCACCAGGCATATTGCCGACAGAGGCAAGCCTGGAAAGACTCCCGGATGCATACATGGAGAAGCTCGCTTCCGAGTCATCCCTGAAAAGAATAACACCGCCGGAAGGCGTCATAAGCACGCTTGAATTCCTGCTATCTGACGCAAGTGACTACATCACAGGACAGACCATTGTGGTAGATTCGGGGAGATATTTTCTCTGAAGCCTCCTGAATGCATCGAATGAATATTCGAGTCAACAATGGCTGTTTCCAGCTCTCTGACCAGAGTTCTAAGAAAAATCTAAATACTATGTTAATTTGTAGCGCACGATCAATGAACAGAGCAATTTTCCCGGCGATCGTCTTTTCATTGCTGGTGGTCCTGTCGAGTTCTGCATATGCAGTGGCCCCTGCACCTGGGCAGCTGAACGCCGGTGCAGCAGCAACATCCTCGTCAGGCAGCACCGTTACAGTCGGGTGGTCAGGGACAGGGATAAACACCCTAAACCCGTTTACCACATATTCTGCGCTTGGTCGCTGGATTGGGTCGAACATATACCTTCCGCTGGTTTATTACGACGCAGCAAACCAGACAGTCACACCGGCGCTTGCAAGTTCTTGGCATGTCAACCTTTCCAATCATACAGCAATATTCTATCTGAACCCTAACGCCGTGTGGTCGGACGGCACACCAGTGACTTCTCAGGATGTCGTCTATTCCTACCAGCTCGCCGCCCAGAATTACAGCGTACTTGAGCAATATGTCGGTTCGGTGAGCGGCGTTACAGCCATCACCCCCCATTCGGTTATGTTCACCATGACGAGCGTTCTTTGGACTACCTGGGCGGCGTACGTGGCCATCGTCCCCTATCACATATGGAAATACGTCGATGCGTCAACATATCCTGCCTATAATAGCACCGGGAGCCAGTATTTTGTTGGCGATGGGCCCTACCTGCTGAATAGCTACGTGGTCAACCAGTACACCGAGATTCAGAAGAATCCGAAGGAATTCCTGGCTGGTCACATGGCAGCTGTAGACAAAGTCATATTCGAATTTTTCAGCAGCGAAAGCTCGGCCATTACATCTCTTCAATCTGGATCCATTCAGGGGCTTACCGGCATACTTCCCTCCGACATCTCCCAGTTCCAGAACAGCAGCAAGTATGTCATTACAACAAGCCCAGGGCTCGAATATTTCTACCTGTCAATCAACGTTAACCCCCAGGGGAACGGGAATCCCACACTCAGGAACCTTACAGTCCGGCAGGCAATGGCTCACGCGATTAACCTGACTTACATCGCAAAGACAGCATTTCATGGATATGCTACCGTCCTCAACAGCGTTCTCACGCCGACAAACCAGTACTATGACCGCAACCTTTCGTCCTACAGTTACAATGTCTCGCTTGCCAACGAGATGCTCAACCAGTCCGGCTT
Organism: Thermoplasmata archaeon; assembly: GCA_021811925.1. GTDB lineage: Archaea > Thermoplasmatota > Thermoplasmata > Sysuiplasmatales > Sysuiplasmataceae > JAJZXY01. The sequence continues at coordinate 7,414 of JAKAPY010000021.1, forward strand.
CCCAATGACTTCGTCCGGATACAGAGTGAATGCTTCCAATACTTCACAACACCTTACCTACGCTGTTCTAGTGCCCAGTGGCGATACACTTGAGATAGATGCAGCGAACATGATTGCGCAGAATCTGAGCGCCGTCGGGATACAGTTGACAGTCACTGCTGAGACAACAGGAAGCATGGTGGCTACAATCTGGCCACACTATACTCAGGACATGGACTTGTGGGACTGGTTTGATTACACTCAGAATTCACCTTACAGACTCTTGGGCATGTTCCTGCCCAACCAGATCGCAGCCGGGAATTCAGACAGCGGCTTTTCCAACTCGACCTACCAGCAGATATGGAACGAGCTGGCAAATGCCACATCACTGTCGCAGGTCAGCAACCTGAGCGACCAGTTGCAGCAGATCCTTCACCAGCAGCTTCCGTACATACCGCTGTTCATACCATCTGCGATCACAGTCTATTCGTCGCAGATCAGCAACTTGACGGCCTACCCGGGTGGACAGTTCGGCGGCTACGACTACCTTACGTTCACTCAGATGCATTACAGCACTTCGAATCCCGGCGGCAGCAACAGCACAGAATACTACATCATAGGCGGAGTAGTCGCTTTGATCGTCGTGGCCGCAGCTGCGGTGTTGATAACAAGGAGAAGACGGAGTCAGTAGATAAACGCCGAAAAAGTGGGCGGTATTTCCGCCCGCAACAAATTCCTGCAGCACATACAGAATGTCGACAATCGAGCACTTCACCGGCGCCTCTTCAGCCCCTGATTCGACAGGCAGGGCGGTCACTGCAGTATGTCGTGTATTCACGAGACTCGCCCTTCTGACTCTGTCGGGGAGGAAACAGACCAACAGATAACTTCCCGGTTCCCCTGCGAGGGTGATGAACTGCTCTTCGGTGGAAATCACTTAGAGCAAACGATTTAAGAAGCAATCGATTTTGCGTGCCCATGGCAGGCGCCCCCGAGGGAGCGGCAATGGATGACACCCGGCAAGAAAAATATGGAAAATTCGAGATCACACCACAGGTAGTTGTTGCGGGACAGCTGGTAACTTTTGAACTGACATACCATGTGGGGGAATTCGGCATAGACGATGGCGGCTCCCTTATGATCTGCGTGAGGGACGTAAGTGATGGCGGAGCTTTACAGAGCGAGCATGGCGATCTTCCGAATTATGTTTCGGCATCCACGGACGGCAAGGCCAGTCTGAGGACGTGCAACAATCCCAAGGCCTATTTGAGACCCTGGATGCGTGCGTTCATCGTGGATGTCTATGACGGTTACCTTTCGCCGGGCGAGACCATAGGGCTGATGATTGGGGACAGGAAATACGGTTCACCCGGTTATCAGGCCCAGACTTATTGCGAGGAGACGTTTGAGTTCAAAGTGCTTGTCGACTGTTTTGGAACTGGGAGATTCACAGAACTCAAGGGTCAACCTATAAACATCAAATCGGGTAAGCCAGCAAAAGTCGTTGCCGTTTTCCCGTCAGGCGTAGAGCCTATGGAGAAATTCGGCGTGACGCTGAGAGTCGAAGACAAGTGGGGGAATCTGTGCAGGGAGTGCGACCTGTCAGCGAATTTGGCAGGAAATGACGCAATTTCGGGATTGCCTGATAGCGTGTCAATCCAAGGGGTCGGGATTGGGCACATTGATGGCGTCAGCATAAGCAGGGCAGGAACATACAGGGTGAATCTTGACTCAACGGGACTCCTGACAGAAACCAACCCGGTAGAATGCAGGGCCAGAAACGCAGATTTCAGACCATACTGGGGAGATTTTCACGGTCAGAGCGAAGAAACGGTGGGAACAAACCCCATAGAAGATTACATGTGGTATGCGAAGAAGGCAAGCGCAATAGATTTTGTGGGTCACCAGGGCAATGACTTCGAAATCAGTTCAGAAGTGTGGTCCAAAATCAGGAGAAGCATTAAGGAAGGCAATGAGCCCGGCAGGTTTGTCACGTTTCTGGGCTATGAATGGTCAGGCAATACCGGGTCCGGAGGTGACAGAAATGTCTACTATCCGGATGATGAAGGGGAGGTCCTTCATTCAAGCCACAGCTCAATCGACGAAAAAGACGGTCAGCCTGATTACGCGCATGTGAATGAACTGTTCAAAGAACTCAGAAAAAGGAAGGGCATTACCATTGCACATGTGGGCGGCAGGTATGCAAATCTGACCTATCACGACGCGATTGTTGAACCCTGCGTTGAGATTTGTTCTGCATGGGGATACTTTGAATGGTTCGCTGAGGAGGCGCTTTCCAGAGGATATAAGATCGGATTTGTGGGCGGCAGTGATGACCACACCGGAAGACCTGGTGCGAGTTACCCCGGAAGGGAGTTTGCCGTCAGAGGAGGTTTGACTTGCGTACTTTCAAGGCAGCTGACAAGGGAGGCAATCTGGGAAGCTCTTTCCAGCCGGAGATGCTATGCAACGACCGGCCAAAGGATACTCCTGGATGTGCGGTCGGACGGGCACTTTATGGGAGAGGACTACCGGACAGACAAATTTCCCGAGATTTCCATAAGAGCCACAGGCACGGCCCAGATTGAGCGGGTCGAATTGAGAAGGGGACTGCAGACGATTCATGTGTGGAAGAAGAAGCCTGTCATGGACAGAGGCATAATTCGCGTCAGCTGGGGCGGTGCAAGAAACAGGGGAAGGGGAAAAACAGCACTGTGGGACGGCTCAGCGATATTGGAGAACGGACGTATTATTGAAGCTGAGCCCTATGCGTTCCAGTCTCCTGCAGAAGAGCTCGCCAGGAAGGGGGACAATGGTCTCGAGTGGAAGTCCAGCACGGCGGGCAACGAGGAAGGTTTCATTATCCGCATCGATGAAAACAGTGAGACTGTCCTGCACTTCAACACTGCACATCTGCAATTCAAGAAGCAGACTAGAGACATCACAGGCGGTGCGACATTCCCATGCGGAGGACTGGATCTGCATGTGAATGTCGAAAGGCCGCCGGAACCGCTTGGTCTCAATTTCACAGCAACGTTCACAGACAATGAACCAATGGCTGATAGTGTCAATCCATACTACGTGAAAGTGGTTCAATCGGATGGAGCCATGGCGTGGAGCAGCCCGATATACATCGACTTCAAACACTGAGATAATCTGCAATTCCTGCTTAAACAGGGCCGTGCACACTCAGGAGAGTAAGTGAGATATTCAGCCCTGTCGTACGTTGACTTACGACAAATCGGCAGCTATCTGGCAGGACCTCCAATGCCAGTGAAGGTGCTGTCTCTTGTAACTGATGTCGTGTTGTTTTGAATTGAGACTGCTTCAATCACTGCATCCATAATTCAGATTCTCTGCCCTTTCTGCATGAGACCGACCCCTATGCGGGCTGCAATCATGGCTCTTTCTCTGTCCGCAGGAAAGATATCGATACCTGGGCGAATTCAGTTGTCCTCGCCAGATACTTGCCTCTTGCGTTCAGATCGAAAAGACCCTGAAGGCATGTTTACAAGAATGTGGATAAGCATAGGTTTCTCAGTCGACTAATCCTTAAAGTACGCACAACAGCTACACTGTGGGATTGAGGTCAAATTGGCGGATGTTTTACAGCCTAATTACACAATGCTTGACGCGTAACGGAGCAAAGAAACTGAGAAGGTAGACGGACTGAGCAATGCTGTTCATGAAGCATTGCTCTTTTCTTTTCTCCCCTGATTTTGGCTTATCCTGACAAGCCCCCACTCTGGAAACTGTTATACATATATACATAAATATGTATATCAATACTTAAGTATAGATGACAAAAACAAAGGTTACGCTGTCCATCGACAAACAGGTGGCTTCTCATGCCAAAGTGGAGCTGGCAAAGAAAGGTGAGAATATGTCGGAGACGGTAGAGAGGTTTCTGGAGGCGCTTTCGAGCTCCGGCGATGTGAACAAGATGCTGGGTGTTTTGGGAATTCAGAGACGCAGGGTGGGTTCAGAAGAAATAGAGAAATCAAGACCGAAGGGTTTGGACGCCGCTGAAGCGGTTAGAGAGATGAGAAATGCCCGCAAGGAGAGTATATCTGGACACTAGCGCCATAGTCAAGAGATACGTCGAAGAAGACAGTTCGGGGACTGTTGACGCACTTTATCATGAAGCTGAAAGAGGTGAAACCATCCTGTGCTTCTCAGAGTGGAATTTGGGCGAGTCTGCTGTTGTCTTCGACAAATACAGGAGAACCCGCAATATGCATATCAAGCGTGTTTTGGAAGCGCTCATGAATGAAACAAGGGAGATGTGTGCCACCGGAGAGGTCGAAATAATACCCGTATCTTCAAAACTGATCGCCGAGTCGATCGCGTTGGTAATGAGACACCATGTCAATGTATCAGATGCGCTTCAAGTGGCATCCTGCAGGGAAGCCGTATCTGAAGTATTGATGACTGCCGACAAATACTTGTTCAGCGTCTCAGAGTCAGATGGAATCCAGGCGCAACTGATACGATAAGACGAGGCGTGAAGCAGGTCTTCCAATTCCGGCATATGCAATTCGCCTTCCTGGGGCGCTGACTGCCCCTCATTGAGATCTTCAAACTGGCGCTCTTCTGGCAAGACGATTCTGCAATAACCAAGCAGGTTGATTCCTGCTGGCAGGGATATTCATGCCTGTATGCGGAAAATGCGACACCCTATAGCCCTTTCGGTTTAATTCTCGTGAATGCTCGCGACCGTTTTGTTTGCGGCCGGCAGCTTTCCGAAAAACCTGTAGTAGAGATAGATGTTGGCTGCATTCAGCACGAATGCTATTTCAAAGGGTATCACGTAACTGAAGAAATCCAGTATTTCCCCTGAGGATGATGATGACGCAGCAGAAGGGAGAAGTCTGGCAGACTGGTTAATGCCGGTTGCATAAGCCCTCGTATTCTCATCCACCAGGTTCATCATAAGCGAAGACTGGGCGGGCAAAGAGATAGACCTTGTCGCTGACAGGATTACATAGGCCATCGACGCTGCAACTGCGCTTGTGGCGAATGGAAAGTATATTGCGAACAGTGAGGAGATGGACCTGGTTGACATTATGAATTTGACGAAACCAAGTCTCTTTGTCAGGTAAGGAGTGGCGAACATCAGGAGTGCGCTGACAAGGCCGCCCGCAGCAAAGAGGTATCCTATTGTCCCTGCACTCATTCCCATATTGCTCTGCAGTATGATCGGAAAGAAGGGTACGATGAAGCCCTGAGCGGCTCCGTTCATTACCCCGGTCATGACAAACTTGTTTATTGTCTTCGAGTTCTCATTTTCAACCGCTGTTTTCTTTCTTCTCTCCAGGAAACCTCTGCGATCCCTGCCCTTTACGGTTTGTGGCTTGAAGCTCTCGCTTATTGGCAGGGCGATCAGGAACGAGAGCACAGACAGTATGAGCGCGATGTAGAACAGGTTATGGAAATTACTCAGGCTTGCTGACGCAGCCCCGGCCGAAGCGGTAATGCTGGACATTATCTGGAAGAGTGAGAATATCGTTGTCCTGTTGCCAGTGTTTGTCTTTTCTGCGAGCAGTGCTATCTGCATGGGAGCCGCGGACGCACCCACGCCGCCCCCTACAATCGCCCCCGCAATTCCAAAACCGCCGAGTGCGGAGGAGAGGAGCAGCACATAGTAGTTGGTCGTGAGCAGAATCATGGCTATGGCCGCGGGAAGAAATGAGATGGTGAGCAGGAGCAGCTTCTTTCTTCCATACCTGTCGGCCCATCTGCCGGCAGAGTATGATATGATTGGCACCCCCAGTGCGCCTGCACCAAAGAGAAAACCGATAGGTGCAATTGAATGGTATATCGACTTGTAGTAGAGGCTTACGATGACTGTGAGTATTCCCGCGGCAATGCTCCTCGCTCCCCTGGAGCAGAACATCAGCCAGAGATCCGTTTTTTCACTGTTCAACGTCGCACCCCCAGTCGCGGGTCAACTGCCATGGTGCATGCTCTGGCTCTGAGTTCCAAGCAATGTCCAGAGTTCTGTGCTTCTTCCCCAACCATGCTTGCACCTGGTTCATTTCTTCAACTGGAATGTGAATATCGCCATTGCGACCATCCTTGCCTTGAGACTAAATCGGGGCGATGACCCCGCCGCCTGCGAATATTACCGGGCGCCCTGATTCCAGGATCGGCCCATTTGCCCTGGAAACCTCTTCGTTAGACGGCGCAAGCCTGTTCCTGCCTGCCTTTGCTGGTGGATGCTCCGTGTATTTCACTTCAACATCCTGGAGATTCAGCGGGAGATCGATATGGACTGGCCCCGACCTCCCGGATACTGCAGCAATGGTCATGCCGATAATGCTGTTGGCCGCGCCTGGTCCGCCCGTGGTGAGGCAGACTCCCTGCCGCCCGGTGACCCTCGCATAGCCATCGGCCATGCTCACGGCCACCTGTTCGTGCCTGACAGTGACGAACCGAATTTCGTCGCGGGCGTACAGCCCGTCGGGCGTATACATTACCGCAGTGCCCGGAAGACCGAATATGTGCCTGACGCCGTTATTGGCAAGCTCCCTGATGGCTGCATGAGATGCTTTCGTGCCGGCGGAATGCTGCTTGCGGGTGATAAATCTTTGTCACACGATAGTTGCTTCCAGAGGTTGAAAAATACCTGATGCATTCAAGTATGAAACCGAAGGACATGACGACGTCATCCACGGCACTCCTGCCCATATGTCTGATGATGTTCTCAGACAGTTTCGGTTCTAGTTCAGCATCCTTTTGTTATGGCATTCCTTCAATTGCATCCCGGAGGATGAATAGCCTGTAAGCTAAGAGTAGGTAATGTAAACAGGCCCGGCTGCCGTTTCCCCAACAATGGTCAGTCAACCTTTCATTAGGTGCAGCATGAGGGACTATCGAAGTATGCGTCCGCCATCTGAACAAGATTCTTGTCCTGTGTCAATATTGACGACACTTCGGAATCGGAGACGCGCCCGGAAACATTCAGCAGGCGGCCGTCTGAGACCAGCAGCCAGACATCGCAGCATTCCTCTGTGAGCCTTGCAAAATCAAAATATTTCTCTTCGCCCGCATTTTCAAGCACTTCGACCGAGAGGACCGGCATGGCGATACGAACGACAACTTTCCTGGCCCTTGCCTCGAGCAGTTTCTGGCGTAGAGCCCTGAAATATTTCTCTTCTGGAAGTATCAGGGTGACTCTTGTTCTGGCTGATGAAATCATCTCCTTCATCTTTGAGATGATATTGCCCTCTCCCCTCACCACATACGCTATTTCCATTCCTCCGTTCTCATCTATCCTGCCGGATTTCAATTCGTGCAGTTTCTGGAGTCGCGCTTCGAGTTCATCCGCTATCCTCAGGTAAGTCCCGTATCGCTCACTCAGTGATTCCCTTACCCTGGCAAGGAAAACTGGTGGCCCTGAAGACCTGTAGAGTTTCGGCACTCCATACTGGACCTCTATCATGTAACGCCTGGCTGCATTCTCAAGCACGCTGTAAATCTTTGAATCGGGTATTCCCGTGAGTTCACAGATACGGGATGCCTGACTGTTTGGTTCCATCAGCAAAGCAAGATAGACCTTTGATTCATATGCCGGCAACCCTAACTCCAGCATCTTCGGAAAAACAACCTTCATGAGTGACGCAAGGCTCACGGTTTCATTATCTGCTATCATCTTCTACCAGAAGTAGTAAGGAAACACTAATTAATATAGTTTACAACTTGCCTTTGGAAGTGGTAAGTTTGAATAAGGAACTCAAAACCAGGGTGGTCAATGCATATTCTGAGCGGATATCCGGAAAGCCAAAAGGGCAGGAAACACGCAAAAACCCATCGGCCGAACTGAATGTAATACAGCCAGAATCTTGCTGCGACGACTGCTGCTCTTCAGACAGTTTCGATGAGGACACCAGGGAGGTGATGGACAAGCTTGACATCCAGTCATTCGGATGCGGGAATCCTGTTGGCCTCTCCTCGATAGTGGCGGGGGATGTGGTTGTGGATCTTGGCTCGGGAGCAGGACTCGACTGCATTATCGCGGGGAAGAAAGTTGGTCCCGCAGGCAGGGTGGTCGGAATTGACATGTCTGATGCAATGATAGCAAAGGCGGTCGAAAACGTGGCTAAACTTTCCCTGCAGGACATCGTCACATTCAGGAAGGGAGACATAGAAGACCTGCCAGTCGAGGACAAGTTTGCAACAATGGTCATTAGCAACTGCGTCATTGTCCTGGCACCCGACAAACAGAGGGTGTTTGACGAGGCGTTCAGAATACTCAGGCAGGGCGGAAGGATGATCGTATCTGACGTGGTCAGCGACAAAGACATTCCCGACGAGCTTGTAAGGGATGAAAAGTTGTTCGTCAACTGTCTCTCCGGTGCAACCAGGGTAGACCGTTATTTCGGAATGCTGCACAAATCAGGCTTTGGCACTGTTGAAGAGCTTGAGAGACGGACTTACGGGAAGCTAAATCATGGCCAGGGTGGAATCGAGTTATACAGCGTTACGGTGAGGGCAGTCAAGTGAACAATCCCTGGCGTCTTGCGGGAAAGTGATGACAATGAACGGAATATCACCGGAGCTCATGAAGACAATCAGTGAAGAAAAGCGCAGATCGGA
>JAKAPY010000192.1 GCA_021811925.1 Thermoplasmata archaeon
GTGATGCGGCAGCGGAAGGCGCATTCGAAATCAAGACCCTGAAGGCGACCGACGTGATAAGTGTCATGTTCGATCCGGATGAGGTTTCGTCACGTATAGTCTATCACGCCATCAACGACTGGGCAACGTGGAGAAAGAAGGACGGCACCATTGCCCGGACCGGCAGTTTCAGGGAGGTATACCATGGTGATCCCTGGAAGGATGCCTCAGCGTGGAAAAACATAGATGTGCAGCTTACAATCGCAAGGCGCGGAAAGAAGGGAGACTGAAGAGGCGGGCAATGGTGTCTGGAATGGGAGGCAGCCGGATTGATGAGGTCCCCTGAATTCTGCAGTGAAGGGTTTTTATGAAAATAACGGACGGTATCTTCAGGATAGATGGAGTCAGAGGGAATGCATATGTTGCCCATGGAGAGAAAATGGTTGTCATAGACACTGGAATGCCTGGAAGCGGCCCCAAGATAGTTGACTTCATTCGAAACAGCCTCAAAGAGGACGTGCACAATGTTTCGACCATAGTCCTCACACACCAGCACATCGACCACGCTGGGTCTGCCCTCTGGCTGAAGAATGCAACAGGCGCGCGGATAGCGATACATGAGGATGATGCAGATTACGTTTCAGGACGAAGGAAGCCGCTGAGGCCGAAAGGCGCCACAGGAGTGTTGTTCTCGCTTTTCTCACCTTTCTTCAAACTCAGAACCTTCGAACCTGACATACTTCTGAAGGAAGGAGACAGCACCGACGGCTTCGGAATAATGCACATACCCGGACACACGCCTGGCAGCATAGCTATCTTCGACAGGGCAAAGGGATTTGCTTTTTCTGGTGATATAATCTCAGGGAGATCCTCAGGAGTTGAGTTTGCGCCCAGCAACTTCAACTACGACAATACGCTGATGAAAAAATCATACGCCGCACTTGTTTCAATGGATTTCGCACAACTTTTCCCGGGACATGGAAATCCAGTCAGCAGAGCGGATGCAAGGGCACTGCTGGAAAAAAGCGGTGGAGTTGCATCGGATGCTCCAGGCGCCAGACCAGGGTAGACGAGTGGAGTTGCTAAAACGAAAATCTCGGCGGACCGAAGCGTGGCTGAATTTGATACCAGGGGTGCATATCTCAAATCACTTGCACTTGACGGTGATGAGATACTGCTCCCGTCAGAGGACGGCAGACAGACCCACGGGGGGGCGTGCAACCTGCTGCCGTATGCCGGGAGGATCAGGAACGGCATGTATTCATTCATGGGAAAGAGATACAGCTTCCCCACCGGAAAAGACGGGCATAGCATACACGGTTTCGCCAGGGATACCGAGTTCTCAGCAGCGGACGTGTCCGGCAATTCGGTGTTGTTTGAGGCAGTGCTCAGCAATGGCGGTTATCCCTCGACACTTGCTGCAAGCATAAAGTACGAGCTTCAAAGGAGGGCCCTCTCAGTCAGCTACCATGTCAGAAACACTGGAGAAATGGCGGCACCGCTCGTGATAGGGAGCCACCCATACTTCCTGACAAGTGGCGAATGGGTGGTGAGTCCCGAATTTCAGGCAGAAGAACTGCGCCTTGCGGACACGTACTTTCCTGACGGAACACTAATCCCGTTCAATTTCGGCAGGAGCCTGAACGGACTGCAGCTCGACAGCTGTTTCGTGGGAGGGGGGAATCTGCGTCTCAGAAGTGAATACGGAGAGATGCTCATAAGCAGAAGGAACATGCCCTACTTCCTGCTTTACAACGGAGCCTACACCCGCGGAAAATCTGTTGCCGTCGAACCGATGACAGGTGCACCGGATGCATACAACAACGGAATTGGAGCAGTCGTCCTGGAGGCTGGAGAGGGCCACTCCTGTGGCTATTCCGTTACATTCCGCAAGTGAAATTAACGTGGTCAGGGATGAAGTCGCCCAAGAAGGCCACGATGACAAACAATGTCGACTCGTATGTGGAGTTTGAGCTGAACAGCGGAAGGGTCCTCGTCAGGAGGGAGTCCATCCCGCGCCTGAAGTCTGTGGACATGTTTGCGTTCGATTGCGACGGCACACTGATAGATACGGCGGAATCTTTTGTGCTCGCAACCTTCAGGACAGCCGAAAAAATTCTGGAGGTGCTTCACGGCAGGGAGATAGACACGGGCCGCCAGGGAAGGCAAATGCTTTCCGCGCTGAGACAGACTGGCCTGTACAACAACGACTGGGACAGCACTTTCGCGATTGTGTGCTTCGTGTCCATGGCCGCCGCCGAGTACGACGGCCGAAGCAGGAAGGTCCCCGCTTCAGAGCTTATGGAAAGGGCGAACGCACTGGTCAGGGAGTTCACCGCTTCCGAAGGCAGGAAGGGAATAGAATCGGTGAAGGAACTGATGATGCGGCACTACTCCTCGCTTTCAAGGCAGGATGACTACAGCCGCATAATGCATTACATGAACTACCCGAACCTGCCAGACCAGAGCCCGCTCTCGGCGCTCTACCTGCGTCTTTACCTCGGCGATTCGGCCACGGCAGGCGGCGGTAATGGCAATGCGCTCAAATGGCCGGACGGACTGATAGGGAATGAGCACCCTCTTGTCGATGCCGGGACAATGGAGTCGATTGTCTCACTTTCGGGGGGAAGGAAGGCGGTGATACTCACGGGCAACAAGAGGAGCTTCGTGGCTGCAGGGCTGGGAGCTCTCTCAAACTATTTCGACATGGACTCTTCACTCTTCATCACCGACATGGAGGAGTCCCGTGCCGAAGAGCTTGAACGCTTCAAGAAGCCTTCGGAAGCAGGACTTCTGCGGGCAGTCGAAAGAACCAATTCTACCTGTGTGCTGTATACGGGGGATTCGGGGGAAGACATGCTCATGGTCTTCGCGGCAAGGAAGAAAGGTGTCCATGCTCTCTTTACGGGTGTGACCGGAAATACGCCCGATCCGGAAAGCTTCAGGGACTATTTCATGGAGAAGGGCGCCGACGCTGTGATGGAGTCCGTGAACCAGCTTCCTGAAACACTCGCACTTTTGCGCTCGCTCAACTGATTGCTGCAGCCCTGAGGGTAGACCCGCGGAGCGAGGCGACGAATTTACCAACCTCGTCCGGCGTCTGGCCCGCCCCTATCCTGGAGACTATTGCACTTCCCACGACAACTCCGTCTGCGCCAGCGGCGGCCAGCGTTGAAACGTGCGCCGGCGAGGATATGCCGAAGCCGACCGCCACGGGCAGGGTGGATATCTGCCTGTAGGAGCGCACAAGTTCCACAGCCTGCGCCGGGAGTGAAGTTCCCTCCCCCGTGGTGCCGTACCTGCTCACAACATACAGGAAGCCCCTCGTGCTCGAAGCAATCCTGCGCGCCCTCTCATGGCCGGTTGAAGGAGAG
>JAKAPY010000193.1 GCA_021811925.1 Thermoplasmata archaeon
AGCTACGAGAGGATTTGTAAATGGTCAGAGAATTCAAATTACCGGATGTTGGAGAAGGCGTTGCCGAGGGAGAGATAAGAAAATGGCTCGTCAGGGAAGGAGAGGAAGTCAGGGAATTCCAGCCGATAGCTGAGATAATGACGGACAAGGTCAATGTCGAGATGACTTCGCCCTTCACGGGCAAGATTGTGAAGTTCACTGCGAAGGAGGGCGAGGTTGTGAAAGTGGGACAGTCCATCCTCCAGTACGAGTCCGAAGGAGAGGAGGCCGAAAAGCCGCCAGTGGCGCCTACTCCGCCTCAGATCAGGCAGGACCACGCACCGCCGATGATCGAGAGCAGGAGCACAGTCCAGGTCAAGGCAACACCTGCTGTCAGGAAAAGGGCGAGGGAGCTTGGCATCGACCTTGGAACAGTCATTCCCCACGACCCTTCAGGCAGGATTACAATCGAGGACCTGGAGACTGCGTCTGCTGCCAGGAAGGCTCCGCAGGCGAGGCAGGCAACTGCCGCTGTTTCTGGCGATGAAAGGATTCCGGTTGCAGGCGTCAGGCGCAGGATTTTCGAAAGGATGACAGAGTCGAAGAGGAACATACCTCATTTCAACTACACCGATGAAGTCGACATGACGAACATCGTTGCAGCCAGGGACGCATTCTCCAAAAGGCTCGGAGAGAATGTGAAGGTGACCTACCTCCCATTCATAGTGAAGGCGCTGATCGCCGCGCTGAAGGACCACCCCGTGCTGAACTCAAGCTACGACGAAAAGACGAATGAAATAGTTGTCAAGCACCATTACAACATAGGCATTGCAGTTGCGGCGCCTGACGGCCTTGTCGTGCCCGTGTTGAAGGACGCGGACACAAAGGGTGTCGCCCAGCTTTCCGAGGACATCGGCTCCCTTGCTTCGAAGGCAAGGGCCGGGAAGCTGCAGCTGGCTGATGTGCAGGGCGGAACAATCACAGTGACAAATGTCGGCCCCATCGGTGGCCTGTTCTCCTCACCCATAATCAACTATCCGGAGAGTGCCATAGTGGGCATACACAAGATAGAGCAGAGACCAGTGTTCAGGGATGGCCAGATTGTTGTCAGGCACATGATGTATTTCACGGTCGCCTGTGACCACAGGATAATAGACGGCGCCGAGGCGGCCATGTTCGGCAACAGGTTCATAGAGTACCTGGAGAAGCCGTTCCTGCTGAAGCTGGAATGATTATGGAGAGGTTCGATGCGGTCATAATAGGCGCGGGGCCGGGCGGGTATCCGTGCGCCATCAGGCTGGGCCAGCTCGGTAAGAAGGTGGCCATCGTGGAAGAAGAGGAACTGGGGGGCGAATGCCTGAATTTCGGGTGCATTCCGTCCAAGGCAATCATACAGATTTCAGACCTCTACCACAGGACCGTCGAAGCATCAAGCAAGGGAATTTTCGACGGCACCCCGCCATCGCCCAGCATGAAGGGAATACAGGATTTCAAGAAATCGGTCGTTTCAAAGATGACAAGGGGAGTTGAAACGCTCCTGAAGGGAAACGGAGTGAAGGTTTTCAGGGGCAGGGGCCGGATAGCAGGCAGGGGGCTCGTGGAAGCCGCGGGCGAAACCATAGGCTGCGATTTTGCCGTGATTGCCACCGGCTCGAAGTTCATCGAGCTCCCTTCGCTGAAGTTCGACCACAAGAGGATAATCAATGTCAGGGATTTGCTTTCGATTGAAAAGCTGCCCGGCAGGATGCTTGTTGTGGGCGGAGGCTACATAGGGCTGGAAATGGGCGTTGCGATGGCAAAGCTCGGAACAAGGGTCTCTGTTGTCGAAATGATGCCGCAGGTCATGCCCGGGACCGAGCAGGAGATAATGAGGGTGGTGGATCGCAGGCTCAAGGCGCTCGGACTGGAGGTCCGCACCAGGTCAGTGGTCGAGAAGGCGGAGACGAAAGGAAGCGTGCTTGTTTCAACCATTAAGTCGGAGGACGGATCACAATCTGTCATCGAGAGCGACATCATTCTTGTGAGCGTCGGGAAGAAGGCATCCACCGAAGGACTCGGACTGGAAAGCGCAGGGGTTGCTGTGGACAGGAAGGGCTTCATAATCACTGACGAGCAGTGCAGGACGAACGCTGACTGGATCTTTGCAGTTGGTGACGTAACAGGTGCTCCGTTTCTTGCACACAGGGCGACTGCAATGGGCAAGGTGGCTGCCGAAGTCATTGCTGGGCAGCAGTCTGCAATGGAGCAGAGGGCGATGCCCTACGCAGTGTTCACCGATCCGGAGATTGCCGCCGTTGGCCTTACCCAGTCGGAAGCGGAGGCCCGGGGGATAAGGGTGAAGGTGGGCAAGTTCCCGTTTTCTGCATCAGGCAGGGCGACGACATTTGGAGAAAACGAGGGTTTTGTGAAGATTGTGGCAAGGGAAGACGATCAGGCTGTAGTAGGATGCCAGATAGTCGGCAAGGACTCGTCCGAACTCATAAGCGAGGTTGCGCTCGCAATTGAGATGGGAGCCACGCTGGACGACATTGCCCTCACTGTTCACCCGCATCCGACGCTGCCTGAAGCGGTGATGGAGGCGGCAGAAGCGGCAAACAAGAGGGCGACTCACTTCATAGCAAGGTGACTGAATGAGCGCCGATCGCACAGCAACAGGAGCATCTGCGGAACACATCAGCAGGAGGTGCAATGTGCTGGATCTTGGCCTCACGGACTACGGAAAGTGCCTCGAAGTGCAGAGAAGGCTCCTTGTAATGAGGCAGAATTCGGAAATCTGCGACTCGCTTATTCTCACCGAGCACAACCCTGTCATCACTTTCGGCCGTGGGTACAGGGATGCCCTTCCTGACCTGCCCGTCCCTGTCTTCCAGATAGAGAGGGGAGGTGAGGGCACCTACCACTGCCCGGGACAGTTCGTGGCATACCCGATCCTGAACATATACGAAAACGGGACGGGGATAAGGACTCTTGTCTCAAGTGTGATGGGCGCAGCCGTGTCCGCGCTCAGGAGGCTGGGAATTGAGAGCGAGGGCAGGTTCGATCCGGTCGGTGTCTGGGTGGGCGGCAAGAAAATCGCTTCCCTCGGGATAGCTGTGAAGCGCTGGGTCACATTCCACGGCATAGCGATAAACCTGAACAATGAGCTGGATGGTTTCGAGTACATCAACCCGTGCGGAATGAGCGCTTCAACAATGACATCAGCGAAGCGCATACTGGGAAGGAGGGTTGACATTGATGAGTTCAGGCACGACTTCGTCTCGGCCTTTATGGAAGCATTTGGTTTCGACGCGGAGCGTACCACTCTTGACAGCATCTCCGGCGGCGTGAGATCGGA
>JAKAPY010000194.1 GCA_021811925.1 Thermoplasmata archaeon
AAGGGCGGGCAGCAGTAGAACCAGACCGCTGCCTCAAACCACTTCCAAATTTCTTACTTTTTGTTTCCTTTTCCCATGCTTTCCCATTCGGTGAATCATATGCATCTGTTTGGGCAGTCCCACTCACGTCATTCGTGAAGGACCGGGGTTGCCTGCCTGATTCTCCGCTGTTATGGAAATACCTCTCCTGGTCATCTGCGTCAGGAGAGTACGGAATGTGTTGAATGAGAATACCTCAAGTGTTACCGGCTGCTGGACATTCTTCAACGAGAGCTGAAGAAGTCTTCTCCCCTTCACCGTATTCAGCACCTCGCCGCTCACAATGCTGTCGTAGTTGAATTCCCTCGACATGTTCTTTCCCTTTATCGTGAAGCCGGTCTGGGTGAATGATACTCCCGAGAACCTGCGGCGCAGGATGGGGGAGATGCCCCATGTGGCTATTATGAGCGGCAGAACATAGAAGGGATTCAGGTTTATGAGGTAGACGAGGGCGAGTAGCCCGAACACAACGACGTAGGCTGCACCCATGGCGACCTTCACAATTGTTCCTGTCGTGTCCCGGACCTCTATCACGGACGAGCCGCCAGTGCTGGCCGCGTAGCTGTCCTGTGAATGTACGGGGACTCCGGTTGCGGCCGTACTACCCGAAAACTGCAGCGGCTGTGCAACCTGCTCCTGGCCGATGTAAAATCCACAGTTGGCGCATATCTTCTCTTTACTCTTGTTCTTGTGACCGCATTTGGGACAGGTTGTCTTTGCCACGCAGTCACATTCCCTGCCCTGAATTTATAGTTGATCCGGGATTAGCCTGTTTTTTCGTAGCGTATCATGCATTCAAGAGCCGCTGCGCTTTGTGTGTTTGCATCCGGAACGGGTGATCTGAACAATTCTAAGTACTCCCGCATGCATCGTTGGCATTGATGGCTGAAGACGACTACCACATGTTTGGATCGATACTCTCGCAGCCTGCGGAGCTGCTGAAAACAGTCGAGAGAAATATGGAAAGTGCAATCTCTTTCGCTTCCAGGCTGAAACGATCTGCCGACTGCAACATGTATCTCGTTGGGACAGGTTCGTCCTTGCATGCAGCTGAGATCGGCGCTTATTTCCTGCGCGGAGCCGCATATGCACACAACCCTGTCAGGGTGATGCCCATATCCTCCTACGAATTCGTCAACTATACTCCTCCCCTGAGGAAAAAGGATGCTGTTGTGGTCGTGAGCCACAGGGGATACAAGAGCTACAGCAACAGCTCGCTGAGAATGGCTGTTGACAGCGGCTGTCATGTGGCTGCGGTGACAGGGTTTGAGAGCACAATATCCGACAAGGATGCAGGACATGTAATGAGGACGGTTGGACAGGAGAAGTCCTCAGCCCACACCGTGAGCCTGACGACGGCTCTCGGAGTGCTCTATTCCATTTCGGTCGCACTGTCAATGCCGGAGGCGAGTGCACGCAAGGAGGCAGGTTCAAGGATGAAACAGGTTTCGGCGATGATGGAAGGAGTGATTTCGGACAGGGAAAGGATTCGCAACACCATTTCCGGCTTCGGCAATATAGGCAGGGTCTGGATTACGGGCAGCGGACCGAACAAGATCGTGGCCAGGGAGGGCGCACTGAAGATCCAGGAAACATGTTACCTTGATGCATACGGCTTCGAGGTGGAGCAGATGATTCATGGCCCAGTCAGGGCAGCTTCAATTCCAGGCGATCTTTTCATCCCCGTCATATGGGGAGGCGTAGACAGGAGGAGCAGCGGCATGGCCTCAGCCATTCATGATGCAGGGGGGAAGGTGATGGCAATCTCGAACACGGCGGCGGAGAAATTCAACTGCATAGCGGGCGGATTTGACCTGGAAGAGAACCTTTCTCCTTTCGTTACACTCATCCCGATGCAGCTCACCGCGCTTTATCTTGCAGTCCTCAGGGGAACAAATCCGGACAATTTCAGGAAGGACGAACCACACTTTGCAATACTGGATTCAAAAATCAAGCTCTGATGCCCTTCCCCCATGTGCAATGCCTCCCTCCATCTTCGCAATTTATAACATTCCTCAAGAGTGTTGCGGCTATTTGAGCAGGCCATATGTTGCCGACATATTGCAGGCACTTTTCACAGTTGCGGGTGGTGTAATCCCGACGAAGTGCCGGAGGCCTCGCCGCTCCTGTCCCTGTCTTCCTTGCTCCTTTCCTCATTCCCCCGCTCTGCCCATCTGTAAACGGCGTCTATGGCTACATGGAACACTCTCGAAGCATCATTCACTGTATAACCGATGCTGAGCATGTAAAGTGCACGAAGGCGATCCCTTTCCTTCTGGTCTCTGCACTCCTTAGCAAATTTGTTGAAAATGCCGGAATCGGATGCTGGAATTAAGCCTGTTCCTATCGGGAGGTTAAATGTCACTTTCGAAATTTAACATTTCACTTAGAACTTAAGCGTAGAGCTATAATATGCAAACAGTTTACTCTTTTTGTGGCCGCTTCCCTCATTGGAATTGACATCGGCGGAACCTTTACGGACATAGTATCATACGACGAAAAGACTCACGATTTTTCATACCTCAAGCTTCCCAGTTCTCCTAAGCCTGAAGATGGAGTGATGCAGGGCCTGAAGAGCATGAAAAGCGCAGGGAAACAACTGCATGTCCTGTTCCATTCCACGACCGTGGCGACAAATGCGCTCCTCACAAGGACAGGATGGCCCAGGGTTGCTCTCGTGACAACGGAAGGGTTCAGGGACGTTCTTGAGATAGGGAGGCAGAAGAGGCCTGAACTCTACAACCTCAAGGTCGAGAGGCCAAATCCGATAATTCCACGCCACCTCAGGTTTGCCGTCCGGGAGAGGACAGGCAGTGACGGCAGTGTTGATATCCCGGTTAGCAGCGAACAGGTCGAAAGCCTTGCGGCGGACATCAAGAAAGCGCGCGTGGAGGTCATTTGCATCTCTTTCCTTAATTCCTATTCCAACCAGCAGAATGAGCACGATGCGCGGGACATACTGAACGGGCTGCTCGATATACCGGTGATGTGTTCGTCGGATATAGATCCGCTTCCGAAGGAGTTTGAAAGGACAAGCACCGCGGCTGTCAATTCTCTTCTTTATCCAATTGCTTCCGCATATCTCGGAAGGCTCCGGTCGCTGGTTGACGGCGAATTCGGGCATGTCCCAATATACATCATGCAGTCGGATGGCGGTGCAAACACGATAGCCGGTGCAATCGAGAAGCCCATCTCCGTCATAGAATCGGGCCCGGCAAGTGGCGTCGTTTCGTCACTCCAGGTGGGCAGTCTAGATCGGAA
>JAKAPY010000195.1 GCA_021811925.1 Thermoplasmata archaeon
TATTATCTTCTCCCCGTGTTCGGTCGCATGAATCCTGTTGAATGCACTCACCACTTCCTCTGAATAGTGAGCTATGACGATGTCCGCGACGAATAGCGCGACAAGAAATGCAATGACCGAAAGCAGCCTTGGAATGAAGAGTGAAGTGTTGAGCAGAGATGAGAGCAGCACAAAGGCGACAAGATCGGAGAGTATGACGCTTGAAATAATGATCTGCCCGGACGTTTTCTGGAGCAGGTCGTACTCCTTGACAAGTATTGAAATGATGGAAATTGACGGAACGCCTATTGACAGCGCGATTATAAGCGCAGTCGTAATGCTTTCGTGGAAGACGAAGAAGAGCAGCTCGGTCATCATAAGCACGGGTATGACAAAGTTGACAATCGTAAGTGGAATTGCCTTCCTGTATGACCTTATGATCGAAGATGTTGTCATCTCTATCCCGATGAGCAGGACTATGAAATAGAGGGCAACGTCGGCTATGCTCGAAAGCTCGGAGGTGGGAACAACGACCCGGAGTATAGCCGGGCCGAGGATGAAACCTCCAAGTATCTCGGCTGCAACCGCAGCAAGTTGGAATCGCTCGAATATCTGGCCAAGCACCAGGCCGACCCCGAGCAGTATCAGAATTGAAGTGATGATATCCAAGTGAAGTCCCCTCCTCTTTCGCTCTGGTATGGTTGTACTGCTTGTAGACGATGCGGTTCAATGATATAACCTGTTCACTAAAGAGTTTCATGCCATGCATTTCACAGCAGATGCCGCAGCAGGGAAAAGGGTATGGTGGCAAACGGTTCAACGTGGATGGTAAAGTGCACCAACGATAAGCGTGCATATTTCCCCCGTTTCGTCACGACGCTTAATACTTAATATATCCCCCGCGATGCAATCGCAGATGGAAGAGCTTTCGGGGAAAGATTCGCTAGGCAAGGGCATCGTTTTTCAGTATGCCTACTACGCCGTCCTTACGCTCTCGGGCGCTGCATTCTATCTTTATGTCACGCACATATTTCCGACCTCGACGGTGGGCTCGATTGCACTGCTGCTGGCAATTGTCGGACTGTTTCCAGTCTTTTTCACCCTTGGGCTCCAGTATGGCTGGCAGCATTTTGTGTCGTATGCCATAGGTGAAAACAACACAGAGGAAATAAAAAGGCTGATAAGACAGGCGATCAGGACGGGCCTTCTTCTTTCCGGAGTCTCTGTCATTTTCCTTGTAGCAACGGCGCACTACATATCCATCTTCTTTTTCCATACCGGGACTTACACGACGCTCATCCTGCTCATGGGCTTTGACATAGCCCCTGCAATCATGATCCAGATAATGAACGGCATAATGCTTGGCCTCCAGAACTTCAGGCGTGCGGGCATCATTGGAATGGCATATGTTGTCCTTGTCTACGGCTCCTCCGTGATACTTCTCAGGTTACTGAATTCACTGAATGCCGTTCCAATCGGATGGGGGATAGGTTACGTGGCTGGAGCGTTCCTGTATTACGCCGAGCTGTCCAGGGTGCGCATGAAGCACACGCCGGGAAAGCGCGAGCTTGGGGAGATAGTCAGGTACTCGCTCCCGTTGTATGCCACGGGTATTCTGAGCTTCGGCGCAACCTACATCGACAGGCTTACCGTCGCGTTCCTCAAGAATCTGTCGAGCATAGGCGTCTACACTCTTGTCCTGCTTATCGTGAGCGGGGCAGGGCTGCTGAGCGCACCCATAGGCGGGATAGTCTTCTCCAAATTCTCGGAGTTTTATGCAAAGAGGGACAGGGACATGATCAGGGAAGGCGTCCGCATTTCAGTGAGCGCAGCCTCTGTCCTCTATGTCCCGGCTGCCCTTGGGCTCTCGGCTCTTTCCGTTCCTGTGCTGAGGGTCCTGGGCGGGCCGGCATACGTGATAGGCAGCTTGCCGCTGACAATCATACTTGTGGTGAATGCTTTCTTCATAGCAGGCGGAACGCTCGGAAGCGCGCTTCAGGGGACGAGAAAGACGCACATTTTCGTCATCTCGGCGTCCCTTTCCCTCATATCAAATTTCATCCTTTCGGTCGCGCTCATACCGACCTTCTCGCTGATAGGCGCTGCCATCGGCTTTTCCTCGGTGACTGCTGTCGGTTTCTCAATCATATTCTACTTCGCGAGGAAGTCTGGCGTTGTGCATGTTGATGTCAGGATGCTTGCCAAGATATGGCTCTCGGCAGTTACAATGGCAGTTCTTGTCTACCTCTTTGCGTTCCTCACCGGCTTCGCGGGCGTGCTGATACCAGTGTATGTAATTTCAGGCGCTGTTGCTTACATACTGATGCTCAGATTCACTTCTGCGCTTGGCGGGAAGGACAAGGAGATGCTCCTGAAACTCATACCAGCCAGCCTGTCACCATTGAGAAAGTTTGTTGAACTGCTCTGACCGCGACTCAGAACGGTGGCGGCACATTTTCGGCCAGCGGCTCCCACCAGTTCCTGTGCTCCCTGTACCATCCTATTGTCTCATTGAGGGAAATGTCCAGAGAGTGCCTGGGTTTCCATCCCAGTTCATTCCTCAGCTTCGAATCGTCTATGGAGTACTTCCTGTCATGACCCGGCCTGTCGGCAACGCGCTCAATCATCTCGCTGCCGTGCCCCATGAGGGAAAGCAGTTTCTCTGTCAGAACACTGTTGGAGATTTCGTTTCTGCCCGAAACAAGGTATGTCTCTCCGCTTCTCCCATCGCGCATCACAGTGTCAATTGCAGAGCAGTGGTCCTCGACATAAATCCAGTCCCTGATGTTCAATCCGTCGCCGTACAGCGGAACCTTCCTGCCCGCGAGCAGAAGAGTAATGAATCTAGGAATGAGCTTCTCCGGGTGCTGGTATGGACCGAAATTGTTGCCGCAGTTCGAGATAGTCGTCCTGAGGCCGTAGGTGTTGGCATATGCCCTTACAAGATGATCGGATGCTGCCTTGGATGCAGCATAGGGACTTCTCGGACTGTAGCATGACTTCTCGCTGAATTTGTCCGAAGAATTGATGTCAAGAGAACCAAACACCTCATCCGTCGAAACATGGTGAAACCGGCCGATGTCATTCTTCCGAGCCTCCTCGAGGAGGCACATGGTTCCCTTCACGTTTGTATCGATGAAAGGGAAGGCGTCATGAATTGAACGGTCGACATGCGACTCGGCGGCAAGGTGCACGACTGCTTCGGCGTCCTTCATTGCGTGCGACACATCTGTGCTATGCCGTATGTCTCCCTTGATGAATGTGACATGCTTCTGGTCAATGAGCGGTTTTATGGACTCGAGGTGGCCCGCATA
>JAKAPY010000196.1 GCA_021811925.1 Thermoplasmata archaeon
CTCTCCCTGCTTTCGCTTGCCGCACTTGTGCTTTACTTCTTCAGGAGCATTGGCATTGAAATTGCCATAGCATCGGCCGTCATAATTGTTGCAATGGAGATCGCGGTGATGCATCATGTCACCAGGCAGTTGCCATTGGCCAGCATAGACAACTTCCGCTCCGGGGAGGTGAGCGATGCCAGCAGGCTTGAAAGGAGGGCGAGAGTATCCGAAAGCGCACTGAGGGAGAGGGCCTACAGCCAGCACCTCATGCTTCAGGAGCTCCGGCTGATGATAATCGACAGGGTGTGCGCCACCAGGATGATCAGGAGGAGGGAACTGGCAGAGATGGCAAAGAAGGAGGGCCCCGAGCTCTTCGGCAGCGACCTCCTCTACAGAGTCTACACGGACGAAGTGCTCCCAAAACAGTCGAACAGGATGCGCGCTCTTCCATCAGAGGAGTTCGTGGAAGTATTCAATAACATAGTGTCGGATATGCGCAGAAGAAACTGACTGTGATACGATGGATGTGAAACTAGTCTCCGGTACAGCAGAAGGCGTTGTATCTGAAGTGGCGAATGCGATAATTGGGAAGGATGCAACGCTGAAGAAGGTGCTTGCCGCTGTGTTCGCAAACGGACACATACTTCTCGAGGATTTTCCCGGACTAGCGAAGACGCTGCTTGCCAGGAGCCTTTCCGTGACACTCGGGTGCGAATTCAAGAGGATTCAGTTCACGCCGGATCTCCTGCCATCGGACATAACTGGCTCAATAGTCCTGAACAGGAAGACCAACGAGTTCGAGCTGAGGACGGGCCCGCTTTTTACAAACATGCTGCTGGCTGACGAAGTGAACAGGGCCCCGCCAAAGACGCAATCGGCGCTTCTGGAGGCAATGCAGGAGAGGCAGGCGACAATAGACGGTGAGACCCACAGGCTGAAGCCCCCGTTCATAGTAATGGCAACACAGAATCCAATTGAATACCAGGGCACATATCCGCTCCCGGAAGCACAGCTGGATCGTTTTCTGATCAGGATCGGGCTCGGTTACCCTTCCGCCCGGGAAGAGCAGGAGATACTTAAATCGAGGAGGAACAGGGGAAAGGACGACTTTGATCTCAAGACGGTGATTGATGCGGAAACGCTGCTGAAAGTCCAGGCAGAAGTTGAGAAGGTGCACGTTTCGGACGAGATGGACGGCTACATAACTGAGGTTGTCAGGGCGACAAGGAAACACAATTATGTTGAGATAGGTGCGTCGCCGAGAGGGTCAATTGCACTCATGAGGATGGGAATGGCTTATGCTGCAATGAACCGGAGGGACTTTGTCGTGCCTGACGACATAAAGGAGGTGGCGAACGCTGTCCTTCCGCACAGGCTGATCCTGAAACCTGATCCGTGGCTCAGGGGTGTGAAGACAGAAGAGGTTGTGGAGGAAATACTCAACCAGGTTCCTGTGCCGAAGGTGACCTGACTGATCGGAAGGGCTTTCGCGGTGCTGGTTGTTTTCGCTTCCCTTTCCCTCATAGCAGCCGCGATCGACAGGAGTCCGTTTGCTGTGCTCCTGTTTGTAGCAATAACGGGATTCGTTGTGCTTGCTGGACTTGCAACCGGTGAGGAAATGCTAAGAGGCGAGTTCAGCAGATCATTCGAAAAGAAGGAGATTTTCGAGGGAGATGAGATATGCATTCGATACTCCCTTGGATTCAGTGGATTCAGGCCGAGGCTTGTGCAGCTTGTACAGCAGCTTCCCGAAGGCATGTCATCCCCGCCTGCCCAGGAGTACAGGATCATTTCAGGACATGCGGAACTCGAAATGAGGATCAGGGTGGATTCAAGGGGAAAGTACCTCTTCCCGCCATGCAGGCTGGCAGTCTCGGACATTGCCGGCCTGAGGGTCGAATACCACTATGTCGGCGACGAGGAGCGTGTTCTCGTTTCCTCCAGGGTCCAGAGAATAGACGTGGATGCCATTCAGCCAATGCGCCCGAAGACGGTTACGGGCAACAGGATTTCACGATACAGGGGAGGAGGCAGCGACTTCTATTCCCTCAGGAAATACATGGAGGGGGAGTCGGTCCGCAGGATAAACTGGCGCGCGTCCGCCAAGTCTGAGGAACTGTGGGTCAATGAGTACCTTGCCGAAAGCAGCGGAACTCAGATTATTGTGCTTGATGTCAGGACAATGGAGGATGACAGGCGGATCACAAAGGAGATGGCCGATGCTGGCATTCGTGCCGCAACTTCGATAGCATATTCATCCCTGAACGACCGCAATGCGGTCGGCATGTTCATCATCTCCGATGCAGCAAAGATAATCAGGCCGGACTATGGCGCAGCGCAGTTCATACGGATAGGCGAAGCGCTCAAGAACATTGGCATCCCGGCCTCCAAGGGGGCGCTCAATATGCAGAGGATGGCAAAAGTCTACGGCGACGAGAAGGCGCAGTATGTTGTCATTTCGCCGCTGCCGGATGATGATACGCTTGATTCCGTGGCAGAACTCGCTCTCTCCCATGAGGACGTGCTTGTGCTTGTCCCGCTTGTGAGCATAAGGGATAGGGCGAACGGGCCGGAGGAGATGGCATTGACTGTTACGAGACTCAGGCAGGAGACAAACGCGGTCATACTGTCGCAGATATGCAGGACACTTACATGGCAGAAGGACAGCGAACTGTCTGTGGCTGTTGGAAGAGCTGGAATGTACCAGATAAGGAGGAGGCTATGAACAGAATTTCGAACATTGTTCTTGCAGCGCTCTTCCTTTCGGCGGTTGCAGTCATGTACCTGCTGACAGGAAAATACCTTCTTCCCTATCTGGCTGGGGGAGCGGCAATCGCGATTTCAGCTGCATTCAGGGCAAGACTCCCGATCCAGGCAGCCGGGCTTTCGCTCACGTTGCTTTTCGCCCTGTCGTCCGTGCCCACTCTCCCCTTTCTCCTCCTTTCGGTCATTTTTGTCGGCATATTCGTCTACGGGGTAAACCTCTTCGGCTACCTGCCGTGGAGAAGGGTCGAGGCGCCATTCCATGGGAGTGGCAGAGGGCGTGCCGTGCTTTCGAGCATGTCGGAGATTTCGGCGATCGGCATCGCCATCTTCCTCCTGTCACTCATGGCTTCCGTCTTTTCCGGTCTGACATCGGTCAGGGCCAACGGCATTATTGTTTTCCTGTTCATGATTTCAATCGGCCTGCTTCTTCTTGCATTCGTGTCTGCGTACATTGCTGAGCGCTGATGTGCGGCAGGCTAAGCTCCAGTCCGCATCGTCCTTCTTGCCGTCCTGGCCACGAGAATGAAAACTGCCAGCA
>JAKAPY010000197.1 GCA_021811925.1 Thermoplasmata archaeon
CCTTCCGAAACACTCAACCAGATGAAGGTGACGATGGATGATTTCTACGGTGCACTACGTGACATGCAGCCCTCTTCCATGCGTGAGGTGCTGATCGAGAGGCCAAATGTGCACTGGGACGATATAGGCGGCCTTGAATCGGCCAAGCAGGAGTTGAAGGAGGCGGTCGAGTGGCCGCTGAAATATGGCGTTCTTTTCAGCCAGATGAAGGCGAGGACGCCAAAGGGTGTCCTGATGTACGGCCCGCCAGGCACCGGGAAAACGCTGCTCGCAAAGGCAATAGCCACAGAGAGCCAGGCAAATTTCATTAATGTAAAGGGCCCCGAATTCCTCAGCAAGTGGGTGGGCGAGAGTGAGAAGGCCGTCAGGGAGATATTCAGGAAGGCCAGGCAGGCAGCACCATGCATAATCTTCATGGACGAGATAGACAGCATTGTTCCCAAGAGAGGAAGCGACGACGACACAAGGGTAACGGAGCGGATCATAAGCCAGATGCTGACCGAGATGGATGGCCTTGAGGCGCTCCACAACGTGGTTGTTATAGCAGCGACCAACAGGCCTGACCTCATAGACGAGGCAATTCTGAGACCCGGAAGGTTTGACCGCGTTGTTTCCATTCCCATGCCCGATGAAAAGACAAGAATGCAGATACTGGAGATACATTCAAAGGGCATGCCACTTGAGAAGGGAGTGGATATCGACAATCTTGCAAAAAAGACTGAGACTTTCACAGGGGCAGATGTTGCAGCCATATGCAACGAGGCGGCAATCCTGAGCATCAGGAAATACGTCCTTTCAGGAGGTTCACTCAAGGACGACAGGATGAAGCAGATGGTCATCTCAAACCAGGATTTCTCAGAGGCAATGGAAAAGATCAGGCCCACATCCAGAATCGAGCTTGAGAAATACAGGAAGATTGCAAAGGAATTCGAGTATGTGGGGTGAGGGACACGCCGAAGAATTCTGAGCCGTCCCGGAGGGAGGACATTATTAGGCTTGTTCAGGACATACTTGCAAAGGCGGGTTTCTACCTCACTGACTGCACGGTGTTCAGGAGCATGACATTCGACCTCATTGGCCGCAGGGACAGGGAGCTCCTGTTTGTCAAGGTGCTCAGGAACGTAGATGGCTTCAACAGGGAAACGGCAGAGGAAATGAAGCGTATAACAGGCGCACTTGACGGCAAACCGCTGATAATTGGCCTTCATTCAGGCGCCGGAACTCTGGAGGATGGAATTGTCTATTCGAGATTTGATGTTCCAATACTTACTCCTGGAACCCTCAGCGACGAGCTGCTCGAAGGCGTACCGCCTTTCATACTTGCCGAGCCGGGCGGGCTCTACGTCAGGATAGACGGGCCAATGCTGCGCAGGATGAGGGAGGAGATGAGTCTCTCCCTCGGTGCACTGGCTGAAATTGCGGGTGTTTCCAGGAGGGCCATCCAGATGTACGAGTCGGGCATGAAGGCAGTTATAGATGTTGCGCAGCGTCTTGAGGATTTTTTTGATCAGCCTTTCGTGCTGCCGCTTGCCGACTGGGATATGAAAGAGCCCGAAGAGAAGAAGCAGGAGCATGTCTGGAGACCCGACCTCGACGAGTCGCAGGGGTTCGAGAGCGAGGTGTACGGGCTGCTCACCGAAATTGGTTATTCTGTGCTTCCGACGCGCCGGTCCGTTTTCGATGCAATTACCGTCCACGGTGATGATGTCCTGATAGCGTGGCTCGGCCAGAATCTTTCCGAGTTCAGGCAGAAGGCGCCAATGCTTGACAGCATCACAAGAATCGCTGAAAGGGAGGCTGTGATATTCCTTCAGTCAAATACAGACAAGGAGACAGCCGGCGGTATACCTGTGATTGACAGGGAGGAGCTTCTTACAATCCAGTTTCCGGAGGAGCTGAGCGCGGTGGCACAGCAGAGAAGACTCCGCAGAAGGAACTGACGTGCGGTGTACTGATGGTTGAGAGGGAATGGCTGTTCAACATCAACGGAAGGAACGTGGTGATTGTTGCAGTCATAAACGGCCTGAAGTCCGAAATGGCGATTGTACGTGAAGCGGTGGAAAAACACCACCCTGACATCATCGGCATCTCTGCAACAGAAAAGCAGGTAGAATACCTGAGAAAATGGAACAGTTCTGAGGAAATCGACCAGCCTGAGTATTCAGACTTCGACCTTCTGTATGTAAGGGAGATGTCGAAATTCGGCGAAGTTGTTCTTCCTTCCCCCGCGCAGCTTTTTGCGGTGGAGGTAGCGGACAGGGCTGGCATTGAAATAGCAGCGCTTGAGATGAGCGACGGGGATTACGCGGAACTCTACATGAAATTCGTCAAACCCCATTCTCTTTTCATAGACGCGATTTTCAGGCGAAGGAGATTGAGAAAGGTGTTCGACGGCACGGCGGAAGAGGTGGTGCTCAAGCTTGATTCGGCTGGAAGACATCCAAAGGGCGTGGAACTGCTGGACAGTGAGAGGGAAAGACACATTGCCGCTGAAATAGCTAGAATATCTGAAGGGCACGGTCTGCTTCTCGCCCTGATCGACTATGAGAGGTCGGCAGGCATAAGAAAAGCAATGGAGAACAGACAGTGATAATCAGGCCCGGTTCCGCACCATGCGGCTGTGGGGGAAGGCATTGTACCGTGGCCGGCAGAGGATTGTTTCTTCCGGCATCGTGACTGAAACTGCGACTTGCGTTCGTCACATTTTTTGACTTTCGCCCAGCAAAGGTGAAAAGGCAAATACTAATATGAATTGAGAGAGTATAAAAACGAGCCATGGAGGCAAAACCGCCTGCTTGACCGGTTTTTGCACTCATTTCAGGGAATTGCATATGGAAACTGGAGACAGGGAAGGAAAGCAGAGGATCGAATGCTACAACTGCTATAGGCTCATACCCACGGACTCGAAGTTCTGTCCATACTGCGGCCACAACCAGCAGGAAAGAAGCGGCTACACCCTCAGGCAGGAAGTGGGCAAGCAGGCTGAACCGCAGACGGCAGCAGTGGTTCAACAGGTTCAGCCCTTGCAGATGCATGGGCAGCCTGCTGCCGCCCCGCTGCCATACGGTTACGGGCAGGGCAATGCATCCGCATCCCGCTCGGAGGGTTTCACATGGGTGGACCTTGCCAAGTATGCGGGTGTTGTCGGCTCGGTTCTTTTTCTCGTCCTTCTGTTCATGGAGATGGCCGCGTCAATGTACGGATTCATCTACCTGCCCCAGATGGACGCTTTCCCGGAGTACTTCCCCTTCTACTGATC
>JAKAPY010000198.1:0-464 GCA_021811925.1 Thermoplasmata archaeon
CCACATCGCCTTCCGTCGAATCGATGTTGATGGAAACACCTGTTTCGTACTCAACCTTCTTTTTAACTTCGCCACTCCTTCCTAGGAGAACACCAATTCTGTCCACAGGGACGCGCACATACTGCAATTCAAACCACTCCCGAAAGCCTTGCCATTACAGACTCCGTGCTTGTGACTTCGACTCCCTTGAGCTTGAAGAACTTGTTCACATTCGTCAAGTCTCTCCTGAGATAATCTCTCGCATTGGGATGTCTGGCGGTGACTCCCTGGCTGCAGTCGATGATATAAGGTCTTCCATTATGAACCATTATATTATACTGACTCAAATCGGAGTGAACCAGACCGACTTCGGTATAACTCCTGATAATGAAATCAAGAACAATCCTGTAGAAGGAATTGGCTTCATCCTGTGTCAGCGGATAGTCCTTCAGGAGTGGTGCGGGCCCTTCCTCGGTGCCCAGATA